>CAMDRY010000434.1 GCA_945906975.1 Bordetella parapertussis
GAACTCGTCAGTCTCTGCAACAAAGCCGGGTGCGACGACAGTCGTGATGTCGATCTGCTCGACAACGGCTGGACCGTCGATGCGGTCACCGGCGCCGAATTGCGCGCGCGCGTAGAGCTTGGCTTCGTGGTGCCTGCCACCGTACCAGATCTTGCGCGCGCCCTTGGCCACCGGCTTGCCATCGCCCCTGGCGAGGCGCTTGAGCGAGAGCTCGCGTGTCTTGCCGGCGATGCGCACGCGCAGGTTGACCAGGTCGATGCGCGCCTTGCGGTCGCTGTTGCGATAGAGCTGCTCGGAGGTGTCGTGGAAGCACGCGGCGATGGCGTCCGCCGTGAGGGTTGCGGCATCACCAGGCAGGTCGACCTCGATGTCGAAGGCCTGGCCGTAGTAGCGCGCATCGACCGAGAAGCGCACGACGGTCGTGTCGATGACGGGATTCTCGGCGGCAAGCCAGGCGCGACCCGCGGTCTCAAGTTCGGCAAAGCCGGCGCGGATTGCCTCGGCGGGCGTCTTGGCGAGGTCGCCACGCTGGCTCTTGATGTAGTCGTTCTTGACGTCGGCGATGGCGGCGCCCAGGGCGCAGGTGGTGCCCGGGTTGGGCGGTACGACAATGCGCGGAATGATGATTTCCTCGGCGAGCAGGCAGGCGTGGGTCGCGCCGGCGCCGCCAAAGGGAATGAGCGCGAAATCGCGCGGGTCGACGCCGCGCTTGGTCATCATCGGCAGCAGTGCCGTGGTCATGTTGGAGGTGGCGATTTTCAGGATGGCCTCGGCCGCCTCTTCAAGGCTGACCTTGAGCCGTTCGGCAATCTTGCCCACCGCCGCCTCGGCCAGCTTGCGGTCCAGTTTCATCGCGCCGCCGAGGAAGTTCTCCGGGTTGAGGTAGCCGCAGACGATGTAGGCGTCGGTTACTGTCGGTTCGATGTTGCCGTTGCCGTAGGCGGCGGGGCCGGGCATGGCGCCGGCGCTCTTCGGGCCGACCTTGAGCAGGCCGATCGGGTCGAACCAGGCGATGGAGCCACCACCGGCACCGACCGCGAACACGTCAACAGAGGGCATCACCACCGGATATGCGCCGACCCTGGCCTCGGTCGAGTGCGCCGGTTCGCCATCGCGAATGAGCGACACGTCGGCGCTGGTGCCGCCGATGTCTATCGTCACCGCCTCCTTTACGCCGACCAGACGGGCGATATAAGCGGCGCCGACCACGCCGGAGGCCGGGCCCGACAGCAGCGTGCGCACCGGCTTGTCCTCTGCGGTGGATGCCGACATCACGCCGCCGTTGGACTGGGTGATGTAGAGCTTGGTGCTCATGCCGATGGCGGCGGTATCTTTTTGCAGCGCGCGGACATACTTTGACAGCACCGGCTGCACGTAGGCGTTGAGCACGGCGACCATGGCGCGTTCGTATTCGCGGATTTCCGGCCACAGCTCGGTGGACAGCGATACGTGTTTGCCGGGGAAAAGTTTTTCGATCACGGCCTTGGCTTGCCGCTCGTGCTCCGGTGCGACATAGGAGTTGAGGAAGCACACAGCCAGGCTGGCGATGTCCTGGTCCTTTAGTGCGGCGAGCGATTTTTCCAGGCCGGCCACATCAAGCGGCGTGATTTCCTGACCGCTGCGGTCGGTGCGTTCGTTCGCCTCGATCACATGGCGTCGTGGCAGCAGGTCCGGCGGCGCCGGCGCGCGCAGGTTGAAGGTGTCGTGCTTGACCAGGCGCGCGATCTCGAGGATGTCGCGGTTGCCCCTGCTGACGATCAGTGCGACCCTGGCGCCGCGATACTCGAGCAGCGCGTTCAGTGCGATGGTGGTGCCGTGAACGAAGCCGCCAATGGCCGCCGGTGTGGAGCCGATGCGCGCCATTAATTCACTGATGCCGCGCGCGACTGCGCGCGAGGGGGAGTCGGGCGTGCTCGGCACCTTGTGGGTGTGGATGTCCTGGCTGTCGGCATCAATCAATGTCAGGTCGGTGAAGGTGCCGCCGATATCTATGCCCAGCTTGTAGCGCGCGTCTGACGCAGCCATGCGGGTGGCTCTCCTTTTGGGGTGGTCTTTTCTGTGCCGGACGCCGTAAGTCGCGCCGGATCTTGTGGGGGGCAGTTTATGAGGCTGGAGAGGGTTGCTCAAGCTTGATCATGCAATCAACCGCGATCTGCCTGTGCTTGCCGACCGGACTTGCCGCGGCGGGCCGGCAGGAATGAGTGGCAAAGCGTGCGTAAGGCCCCGCGGTGGCCGATGAGCAGGCTGAAAACCGGTGCCCGTCGGGCATTTCCAGCCGAAAATAGGCTGCAAAGCCGCGCCAGTCGGACGTTTCCAGCACTATGTCATTGCGAGACGCGCAGCGACGAAGCAATCTCGTTGCATTGCGTTTGGCTTCGCCTGGTTGGCGTCATATCGACGACGAGATGGCTTCGCTGCGCTCGCAATGACAGCCAGGGGCGACGCGGGCCTGGGTCCCAATCCAGCTCAGGTCACGATGTTGCGCTGCTTGCGATGAACCATCAACGCGCCATGGAACCCGCGCCCAAGTAAGCTGGTTTCGGCGTGTGGGGGAATATAGGCTGCAAAGCAGCCCCAGTCGGACGTTTTCAGCACGATGTGCGATGTGCGATGTGTCATTGCGAGGCGCGCAGCGACGAAGCAATCCCGCTGCATTGCGTTTGGCTTCGCCTGGTTGGCGTCATATCGACGACGAGATTGCTTCGCTGCGCTCGCAATGACAGCCAGGGGCGAAGCGGGCCTGGGTCCAAATCCAGGTCAGGTCATGATGTTGAGCGGCTCGCGATGAACCATCAACGCGCCATGGAACCCGCGCCCAAGTAAGCTGGTTTCGGCGCGTGAGGGAATATAGGCTGCAAAGCCGCCTCAGTCGGACGTTTCCAGCACTATGTGCGATGTGCGATGTGCAACCGTGCCAACGGTCAACGCAATGGCCAATGGCCAATGGTCCCAAGGACCAAGGGGCTGATCTAGAGCGCGACGACGAGCTGGGCGAGATGGTCCGGATCGGCCAGCAGTTCGGCGCTGGTGCCGCTGTGGATTATGCGGCCGCGGCTTAGTACCAGTACCTGTTGCGTGACTTGCAGCGCGAGTTTCGCCGACTGTTCCACCAGGATCACCGTGAGGGCTTCTTCGCGGATCAGCCGTTGCAATGCCCCCATCAGCATTTCAACGATGATCGGGGCGAGGCCTTCCATTGGTTCGTCCAGCAGCAGCAGCGCCGGGTCGCCCATCAGTGCGCGGCCGATGGACAGCATTTGCTGTTCGCCGCCGGAAATCTGGTTACCCATGTGGCTGCGGCGC
>CAMDRY010000435.1 GCA_945906975.1 Bordetella parapertussis
ATCCGTCTTCGCAAACAGAAAGGTACACCCCGGGGCATCTCACCTTCCTCTAAAGCCCGGATGTTGCACTTCGAGGTTTAATTCGCAAATCGCCCGCAAAGCCGCGCCAGGCGCGGCTTTGCGGGCGATTACCGGCGATGACCGGGGAGTGCGACTAGCCCAGCGTGGGCATATTAAGCCCCGGCGCCGGCGTGCTCGAGTCGGTCCAGCGCTTGGTAATGACCTTGGTGCGCGTATAGAACTTGACGCCCTCCATGCCGTGCACGTGCAAGTCGCCGAACAGCGAATTTTTCCAGCCGCCAAACGAGAAGAAGGCCATGGGAACCGGGATAGGCACGTTCACGCCGACCATGCCGACCTGAATCTCGTTCTCGAAGCGCCGCGCCGCACCGCCAGAACCGGTAAAAATGGCGGTGCCGTTGGCGTAGGGGTTGGCGTTGATCATCGCAATCGCCTCATCCAGGGTTTTCACACGCAACACTATCAGCACCGGTCCGAAGATCTCGTCCTTGTAGATGCTCATGTCGGTCTTGACGTTGTCGAACAGTGTCGTACCGAGATAAAAGCCCTTCTCGTAACCGGCCGCCGGTTTGAAGGTACGGCCGTCGATGACAAGTTTCGCGCCCTCTTTCTCACCGGCATCGATGTAGCTCTTGACCTTGTCGCGATGCACCTTGGTGACCAACGGACCCATGTCCATGCCGGCGGCGTCGCCGGGGCCGATTTTTACTTCGATGGCTTTTTTCGCCAGTGTCGCGACCAGCTTGTCGGCAATAACGCCCACCGCCACGACGGCCGAGATCGCCATGCAGCGCTCGCCGGCTGAACCGTAACCGGCGCCGATCAGCGAGTCCGCGGTGAATTCCAGGTCGGCATCGGGCAGCACCACGGCGTGGTTTTTTGCGCCGCCCAAAGCCTGTACGCGCTTGCCGTTTTTGGCGCAGGTCTCGTAGATGTACTTGGCGATGGGCGTGGAGCCGACAAAGCTCACCGCCGAAATGCCCGGGTGATTGAGGATCAGGTCTACCGCCTCTTTGTCGCCATGCACGACGTTGAAGACGCCGTCGGGCAGGCCCGCTTCCTTGAACAACTCGGCCATTTTCATCGAGGCCGACGGCACTTTTTCGGACGGCTTGAGTACGAAGGTGTTGCCACAGGCAATGGCCACAGGGAACATCCACAGCGGCACCATCACCGGAAAATTAAAGGGGGTGATGCCGGCACAGACGCCAACCGGCTGGCGCAGCGAGTAGCAGTCAACGCCGGTGCCGGCATTCTCGGTGTGCTCGCCTTTCAACAAATGCGGGATGCCGCAGGCGAATTCGATGACCTCGATGCCACGCTGCACGCTGCCCATGGCATCGGGCAGGGTCTTGCCGTGTTCCTCTGAGGCCAGCCGCGCGAGTTCGGCTTGGTTGGCCTGCATCAGCGTCAGGAATTTTTGCATGATGCGCGCACGGCGCAGCGGCGGCGTGTCACGCCAGGCCGGTAGCGCGGCTTGGGCCGCGGCAACGGCGGCGTCAACATCGACCTTGTTGGCCATGGGCGCGTAGCGCGTCAGCGCACCGGTGGCAGGATTGGTGACTTCGGCGGTGCGGGTGCTTTTCGCAGCCACCGGCTTGCCGTTGATCCACAGCGGCACGGTTTGAAGCTCGACTGATTTGTTCATGGTTTTCTCAAAGAAATAAGTAAGGGGTTGCTCAAGATCGCCCAATATCACTAAATATCGCTAAATATCTTCAGGGGACGGGCATAAATCGGAGTTATTTGGCGGTACGCGCACCACAGCGCTTGCCTTGCGCCCCCACCACCTACGCACTGACCACTGACCACTGACCGCTGACCACTGGCCACTGGCCCTGACCGCAAATTTGCAGAAATAAAAATGGCGCGGCGCCCGTTTTTTCAATCCCCTGTCCGGGGACAGGCGCCCGCCTGCCGCACCCCGCTATTGTAGCCAACTCCGGCACAATTTCGGAGCAACGCACAAGAAAGAGCGGCATACGAAACCACAATCGCGCGCCATTCCGTATCGCGGTGTAAAATTTCGCCATTCAATAGCCCTTGCACTTCACGCTAGCAGCCCATGGCCGACGCCGAACCCAAAAACTCCATCCAGGTCATCGGACGCATGAGCAGCCTGCTCGACGAGTTGTCGCTGCACGCCGAACCGGTGGGCCTCAAAGCGCTGGCGCAGGCGACCGGTCTGCATCCGTCAACCGCCCACCGTATTCTCACGGCGCTGGTAACCGAGCATCTGGTCGAACGCGTCGAGCCGGGCAGCTATCGTCTGGGCATTCGCCTGCTGGAGCTGGGGAACCTGGTTAAGTCGCGTATCAGCGTGCGCGAACACGCCCTGCCCTACATGCGCGAACTGCATGCCGCGACGGACGAGGCGGTCAACCTGTCGGTGCGGCGCGATGACGAGATCGTTTATATCGAGCGCACATCAAGCGGCAGCGCCATGATGCGCGTTGTCAACATTGTCGGTGCGCGCGCCCCCTTGCATATCACCTCCGTCGGCAAGCTTTTTCTGACAACGGAGAATCCGTCAGAGCTCAAGGCTTACGTCGACCGCACCCGCCTGCCCGCCTACACAAAAAATTCGCTCATCACCCTGGCCGCGCTGGACAAAGAACTCGACAAAGTGCGCAAACAGGGCTTCGCACACGACAACGAAGAGGCCGAGATCGGCGTGCGCTGCATCGGCGCCGGGATCCGCGACGACGCGGGCACGCTGGTCGCCGGACTTTCCGTCTCAGCACCGACAGAGCGCATGAAACCGGCCTGGGCGGCGCTGATCAAGGACACGGCGGCTCGAATTTCTCGCGCCATCGGCTCCCGCGGCACACAGGGAACTGGCTGAAAACCCGCGCCAAACAAGCCTTTTCAGCCGACGGCAAAAAACACGATTGAAAAACACGGCGCAGGCCGGCTCGACACAATAGATACGATAGACACAAGAAGGGGGCTGCAACAATGACAGTCATCACCAACATCGAAGACCTGCGCGTACTGCATCAAAAGCGCGCGCCACGCATGTTTTACGACTACGCCGATTCGGGCGCCTGGACCGAGACTACCTATCGCGCCAACGAAAGCGACTTCCAAAAAATACGCCTTCGCCAGCGCGTCGCCGTCGATATGACCAAGCGCACTCTGCGCACAAAAATGATCGGCCACGACGTCGCCATGCCAGTCGCACTCGCCCCGGTCGGCCTCACCGGAATGCAGCACGCCGATGGGGAAATCCACGCCGCACGCGCGGCGGCAAAGTTCGGCGTTCCCTTCACCCTGTC
>CAMDRY010000436.1 GCA_945906975.1 Bordetella parapertussis
GAGGGTGGCAAACCTTTCGATTGGAGCGGCGAGTTCTACAACTTGCGCGGCGTAACCACCGATCCGCTGCCAGTGCAGCGCCCGCGGCCGCCGGTGATGTCGGCCGGCGCCTCGGGAACCGGAAGGCATTTCGCCGCACAGGCCGCCGATATGCTCTTTACCTCGAGCCCTGATCTGGATCAAACGGCCGGCATCATCGCCACCGTCAAGCAGGATGCGGCCGCGCTCGGGCGCGAGACCGATGTCTTCATCCAGACGCACATCATCTGCAAACCCACGCGCCGCGAGGCCGAAGAGTTCTATCATTATTTCGCCGAGGAGCACGCGGACCACGATGCGCTGGAATACTTCCGGCGGCAACGAGGGATCGCTACCTCGCCGGGCACCAAGGCTGGCGATCTGCCTTACGGCAAGCCAAACAGATTCACAATGGGCACCGACAAGGCATACGCAGGCTTGTTTCCGGGAGTCACGCCGCTCCTGGGGTCCCCCGATGATGTCGTCTGGCACATGCAGCAATTGAACGCCAGGGGCGTTTCAGGCTCCGCGCTGGCATTGCTCAACTACCTGGACGAAATGCCTTACTTCGTAGAGGAGGTGTTACCGCGCATGGAGAAGGCCGGGCTGCGGCAGCCGTTCCAAGGGAATAGCTAACGTTGCCGGGAGAAACCGGGGACGTACACCGTTTCCTAATCCTAGATGCTATGCGGCCACTTGCCGTACACCAGCCCGGACCATCGACGAAGTCAATTTCATCCCCAGTATTTTCCGCGCCTCTTCCGCATCGGTAACCACCCTGCGTCCCAACGATCGCGCCAGGGCCACAAACATTCTCACCACATCGGCGTTGCTCTTGATGATGTCGTTTCGGTGCGGGTACATCCAGTAGCAGTCCTCGATCCCGACGCGGATCACGTCCGCGCCCAGGAGGATTCCCAGGTTCGCCATCGGCAGCCAGTTGCGACCGCCGGGGTACACGCCCACAACGCAGCCAGGAATGGTCTGGCGCAACGCGCTGATGCTGGAAATCAACTGGATATGCGACCAGGGGTCGTGACTGCTGGCGGTGGCGTCGTGCTTGCCCACCTGGATGTTCATGATTTTCGGGTTCGACTCGTCGTGGCCCTTATCGAACAGGCGCCTCTTGAAATCGAGCGGCGTGTAGGTGTCAAACAACTGGTACACCGGCTTCACGCCGTTGGCGTTCATGAATTTCACCGCCTCGATGGTCGCCTTCTCGGTCACAAGCGATGGATTACCCGTCCCCGTGGAGGAATGCGCAATCGGCACCAGCAGCGAGCCCTGCACATACTTGTTGCCCCCGCCCAGCTCGAGCAGTTCCGCAGTGCCCGAGATGCCTTCCCCCGGCGCGTTGGGAATCGGCGTCCAGGAATGCGTGTTGGTAATGAAGTCGCCCGCGCCCTCGAAGATGCCATCCAGCACCTCGGCCAGTGCGCGATGATCCATCAGTGCGTCGCCGGACTTCGGATCGCGCGGATGCACATGGGCAATAATCGCCCCGGCCTTGATCGAATCGACCTGCGCCTGCACCTGGTCGTCGTACGAAATCGGAATCGCGGGATAACGCGGGCCGGCTTTCTGAAACCCCGGGCAGGCGCTCTCGATGATGAGCGGGCGGTCCATGGTGTTGATCGGCGGCTCGCCGTCCACCGGAAACTTGTCGGTGACGGTTTCCGCGGTGAGCGCGTAAGGCGTGGTCTTGGCGGTATCTTTGCCGAATGCATTGTTCATGTGAATTTCTCCTTGGGTTCAATCGGCCTTCAGGCCAATGGCACGGATCACTTTATCCCAGCGCTCGGTCTCCTGCTTCATGAATACAACCATCTCCCCCGGGGTGCTGCCCACGGCTTCGAAGCTGCGATCCGCCAGGCGCTTCGCGACCTCGGGCTGCCTGAGTATCTCGGCAATTCCGGCGGATAGCTTGGTGGCAAGCGCGGCCGGTGTCCTGGGCGGGGCGACGGCGCCATTCCAGGGCGTCGCCAGAAATCCCGGCAGCGCCTCCGCGACCGTGGGGGTATCGGGGAGCGCGGCAATGCGCTTGTCGCTGGTCACTGCCAGCGCCCGCACTTTGCCGGCGCGTATGTGCGGAAGGATCGAGCCCAGCTCGGCAAACATCGACCCCACCTGACCGCCCACCAGATCGCCCATCGCAGGGGCGGTGCCCTTGTAAGGAATATGAGTGATCTTCACCCCGGCCATGACTTTGAACATTTCACCGGTGAGATGCGAGCCGGTGCCCGAACCGGGCGAGGCGTAATCAAGCTTCTCCGGATTGGCACGAGCGAAGGCAATAAACTGCTGCACGCTATTGACCGGGACTCGAGGATGCACCACCAGCGCGCTGAAATTCGCTGCGACCAGCGCGACCGGCACGAATGCATCGGGGTCGTAATTGAGCTTGCCGTAGAGCGCTTTGTTGTTAGTCAGCGTGCCGCCAGCGGTAAATAGCAGGGTGTAGCCGTCGGGGTCTGCCTTGTAGACCACTTCAGCACCGATGTTGCCTCCGGCGCCGCCGCGATTCTCGATCACGACCGGGTGGCCCCACTTAGTTTGCAGCGCCTCGCCAATGATGCGCGCCAGCGAGTCCGTGCCACCGCCAGGCGCAAACGGTACGACGAAACGAATCGGCTTGTTTGGATAGCTCGACGCGTCCTGCGCATTCGTGGCCGCAGCAAACAGCAGCGACACCGGCAGCCAAGCGTATAGAAAAATCCTTCGCATACTCCTCCTCCGTGAGTGACCCACTGAATCGCCAGTTCGGTATATTAGATCGCTTTGACACTTACCCGATTATGTTCAATCCGGTGGGTTTGGCGATGCCCGAGCCCGGGATTTCTGGTTAACGAAGTTGGAGTAATGCCGCGCCGATTGGCGAAATCGCCCCAGGCCACGGCATCGGTCCAGGTTATCCCCGAACCCGTGTACGTCTTTGTTGCAGGCACCCGGCACTCTAGCCCGATCCGCTGCTCCTGATCGGCATATCGGAGCCTGTACTATATGGATGGCTTTAAAATTGTTTTTCGAGGGGAGTTCACCATGCACGTAGCACTGATTGGCGGTGGCGTAGGCGGCCTGGTCACGGCGCTGTATCTGCACCGCGAGGGCATATCCTGCCGCATCTTCGAGGCAGCGCACGATTTCAAGCCGCTCGGTGTCGGCATCAATCTGCTGCCGCATGCGATGCGCCGCCTGGCGGAGCTCGGCGTCGAGGCCGGCATCCGCCGCCGCGGCGTCGAGCCCAAAGAGTTCATCTGGTTCAACCAGCACGGCC
>CAMDRY010000437.1 GCA_945906975.1 Bordetella parapertussis
GGGCTGCGCCGCCGACGTAATCCTGCTCGACCTCGACACCGCCGCCTTCACGCCGCTCAACGACCTCGCCCGCCAGTTAGTGTATTGCGAGGACGGCAGCTCGGTGCGCACGGTCATCGTCAACGGGCGCGTGGTGTGCGAAAACGGGCGCATCACGACTGTCGACGCGAGGGCCCTGCGGGCCGAGGCGCGCGAACTCGTCGCCCGCTGCAAGCCGCAAACCGACCGCGCGCGCGCGCAGGCGGCGCGACTGGAACCTTACTACCGCACCATGGTGCTGCGCGCCGCCGCGCGCGATGTCGGCTTTAACCGCTGGCTGCCGCAAAACGACTAGAATCACGCCGTACTCAACCCCTACTAAAAAGATCCGACCGATGAACAGAACCCTGCTGGGCATGCTGACGCCTTCTTCCAATACCGTGCTCGAACCGGTCACCACCGCCATGGTTTCTGGCGTACCGGGCACCAGCGCCCACTTCGGCCGCTTTCGCGTCACCGAGATCGCACTGTCCAAACAGGCGCTGGCGCAATTCGACAACAGCGAAATCCTGCGTGCCGCAGAACTGCTGTCGCACGCCAAGGTCGGCGCCATAGGCTGGAACGGCACCTCCTCGGGCTGGCTGGGCTTTGAGGCCGACGAAAAGCTGTGCGCCGACATCAGCGCCGCCACCGGCATCCCCGCCTGCACCTCGGTGCTGGCGCTGAATGAAATTTTCACCCTGACCGGCGTCACCAAATTCGGCCTCGTCACCCCTTACACCGACGACGTGCAGGCGGCGATCATAGGCAATTACGCCAAATCAGGATTCGAATGTGTCGCCGAGCGCCACCTGCTGCGCCGCGACAACTTCAGCTTCTCCGAAGTCACGGATGATCAGATACGCACCATGGTGCGCGAGGTGGCCAAGGCCAAACCGCAGGCGATCACGATCTTTTGCACCAACCTGCGCGGCGCGCCGCTGGTCGAGGAACTGGAAAAGGAAACCGGCATCCCGATCTACGACACCATTTCCACGGTGGTCTGGAAAGAACTGCGCCTATGCGGCGTCGACCCCAAGCTCGTCAAGGGCTGGGGCCGGCTATTCCGTGAGGTCGCCTGAATGCACGACAGTAGCTGGAAATACCCGACTGGCGCGGTTTTCCGGGCGATGGCATCTTGCCGCAATAACCCCTGCCCTTACCCTTACCCCCCCTTGACGGGCAGCACCCGTTGCGCTCTCCGGGCTGCCGGCCCCCGGTGCGCGCTGCAAGGCAAAGGGGGCGGGCCGGCCATCAAGCTTGCCGCCCGAAGCGGTAAAGTATTACAATTATTTTTTAAGTAATACACATGAGGCTTGCCATGGCAACCACACTCACCAGCAAAGGCCAGGTCACCATCCCAAAGCAGATTCGTGACGCACTCAGCCTTGCCCCCGGAGCGGCGGTGGAGTTTGCCGTCAATGAGGAGGGCGATGTCGTCGTGCGCAAGGCGGCGGCGCGCAGCGCACGCAAGCCCGACCGCTTTGAAGCGGCGCGGGGCAAGGCCGACGTCAAATGGCGCACCGACGCGCTGATGTCGCTGCTGCGCGGCGCCGATACCTGAACCCGCACTGTCGCCGTTCAACAGTGGCGAATCTCAGTCCGGCCTGAACCATGCTGCTGGTCGATACCAACGTGCTGGTCGACGTGCTGGAAAACGACCCCGACTGGGCTGATTGGTCAATCGGCCAGTTGCGCGCCCAGTCACAGATTCATCCGCTCGCCATCAACCCCGTCATTTACGCCGAATTGTCTCTGACCTTCTCCACGGTCGAGGCATTGGATGCCACACTCGACAAGCTTGGCCTCGCCATCATGGAACTACCCCGCCCCGCGCTGTTTCTTGCCGGCAAAGCCTTTGTGCGTTATCGCCGCGCGGGTGGAAAAAAGAGCAACGTCCTCGCGGATTTTTTTATCGGTGCCCATGCCGCCGTCATTGGCTGCCCATTGCTGACCCGTGACACCAAACGCTATCAGCGCTATTTTCCCAGCGTCAAACTAATCACCCCATGAGCAGGCTGGCATAAACAGGTAAGCAATCATGTCCGACAACACCATCATCCAGATCAAGCCCCTGGGCTTTCCGTGGGCAACCATGGATCCGTTTTTGTTCTGCGCCTATCACGACGACGCTTATCCACGCGCCAACGCCGCCATGGGGCCGGACGTGACGCTCGCAGGACGCGACATCGGTCAGGACTTCAGCCGCCGCGACGGCTGGAGCATGTACCACGGCAGCACAGTGCCGGGCTTCCCCTCGCATCCTCACCGCGGCTTCGAGACCGTCACCATTGTGCGCAAGGGCCTGATCGACCATGCCGATTCGCTCGGTGCCGCGGCGCGCTTTGGCCGCGGCGACGTGCAATGGCTCACCGCAGGAAAAGGCGTGGTCCACGCCGAAATGTTTCCGCTACTCGACACCGGCGCAGCCAACCCGCTCGAACTATTCCAAATCTGGCTCAACCTGCCGGCCGCCGCCAAGATGGCGCCGCCGCACTTCACCATGTTCTGGGCCGATGCCATCCCGCGCCACGACGCCATTGACGCGCAGGGCTGCGTCACCACGCTGTCGCTGATCGCCGGCCGCTTGCCTGATGCGGCCGCGACGCCGTTGGCGCCCCCGCCCGATTCCTGGGCCGCGCAAGCGGACACCGATGTCGCCATCTGGACCATTCGCATGGTGCCCGGCGCGCGGTGGACCCTGCCTGCTGCAATCGGTAAGGGCACGCGGCGCATGCTGTATTTTTTCAAAGGTGCATCCGTGCAAATCGCCGGCCGCAATATTGACGCCCACTCGGCAATCGAGCTCGCGGGCTACGCCGATGTGGCCCTCGCCAACGGCGACACGCCGGCCGAGTTCCTGCTGCTGCAAGGCCGTCCCATAGCCGAGCCGGTGGCGCAGCACGGCCCCTTTGTCATGAATACCCAGGCGGAGATCCAGCAGACTTTTTCCGACTACCGGCGCACGCAGTTTGGCGGCTGGCCCTGGCCCGCGGCCGACCCGGTGCACGGTCGCGACCCGGCGCGGTTTGCCCGCCATCCGGACGGGCGCGAAGAAAAACCTGCGTCGGACCGCTCCGGCTGACGCCCCCGGGGGGGGTTCCCCGGTTCATCGCCCGGAAACGCCCGACTGACGGGCGTTTCCAGCACATTCGCGAATTTAAGTTCGAAGTGCGACGGACTAGACGGGCGGCGGAAAGTGTTTTTTCCAGTGCTCGGCGATATCAATGCGCCGGCAAACCCAGACCTTGTCGTGCGACTGCACGTAATC
>CAMDRY010000438.1 GCA_945906975.1 Bordetella parapertussis
AGAAGCCACAGCAACTAAGCGCGCCGGACGTCACCGCGCAGCAGGAAGCGGACATACCCCTGCTCATTATCGGACAACCGTAACGCGAACCCCGAGATCTCCGCATGCCGCGCCGCCTGATACAAGCCGATGCCATAGCCGGAGGCGGAGGGAACCGGCCCGCGCAACAAGCCGCGCAACACCTCTGGGGCAACCATGCTACCCGTGTCGGAAACGGAAAATTCGATCGCGTCTGCACAACTGAACCTGGCGGCGATCCGCACCCCGCCCTCCAGACGCAGTTTCCGCATGGCATTCTGGATCAGGTTGTCCGCAACGCTGTCAAAGAGTTCCTTCGGCAGCAGCACCGTGTCAACGACAGCTCCCGCCTCAAACTCGACTGGCTGCCCTTTGTAGCTGCGTCTCAGGTCGGCCCACCAGACATCGGCGCGAACAAAGCGGCCACTTTCCATCTCCGGCCGGCGTAATTTATCTATGGTCGCCTGCAAGCGTTGCGAGATGGCCGGCAGTTGACGACGCATCAAGGCTTGCAATTCACCCGGGTCGTGTTGTGCGCTGCTTTCAGCTGCAGAAGTAAGCACATTCAGCGATTGCAAAAGATTTTTCACATCGTGCGCCACCCGCGCACCGGTTTCATGGACGGCCTGCACGTAGGTCTGTTGCTGAAGTTTCATCTCGCGCAGCTTTGCGAGATAAAACTCCCCGAGCAACTGGCCAAGTAAATGAAAATGCCATATGAGCGAAGGGCTCAGCGCATGTCGGCTATAGACCATCACATAAAACTGCTCATTCGCGAATTCCGCCGAATATTGCGTCCGATGACCAAATTCCCCCGAGTCCTCTCCGGCACGCCATTTTCCGCCCGTCACCCAAGGCAGCTTCTGCAGACCGTCACAGGCCTGCCTCAAGAACTGCTCCGCGCGTGCCTCACATTGCGAGAGTTCGGCAAGGAAATACAGCCATTGCTCGAAAGGCAGTCCGATGGAGAGCAGATACCTTGAGAAAAACATGGCCAAACCGCCAAAACCGCCGCGCGGGTTCCACGCCAAAGACAAGGCCAGTAACACGCCCGCGATAATGATCAGGGTGTAAGCGAGCGACAGCAAGTAATACAGGCGCGCAACACTCATAAATGCAAACGTACCAAGTACCAGCACTACGAGCATCAAAAACAAAAGGGTTGCATAGAGAAAGTCCACTATCTGCGGTGTTTCGGCGCTGTCTTTCTCGACCGGCAACAATGCCATCGGGATAAAGAGCAGGGGAAGGCCGTAGCGCACGAAGGGCCCGATTTCCGCCGGAAGATTAATACCCATAAAGCTGTTGGGCACTATCCAGACCAGCAGCATGGCCACAAAATAAAGCAGCACGACTAAATAAAACCGTCGCAGCCACGGCGCCTGGAACAGGAACACCTTGCCGCCGACAATGCCGGCAAGTACGCTCACCCATAGTCCGAGCAACCACCAATTGAGCGTGAGCATTACAAGGATAGCGATCAACAGGATGCCCAGCACCTGTCCGGTCGACATGCGCTGATCGCCGCGCATGAATGGCTGCCACATAATGAACAAGCCAAAATGGGCCAGCATCAACACCCGGCCCAGGTAGGACTCGGGGCCGATCACTGCGGCAAGATGGAAAAGCACCACCATGGCGATGAAAAATGGCCGCCAATGACGCAGCGTAACCAACTGGAAAAGCGGGAGAAAATTCGCTATTTGCATGAAATTGGGGGTAAGGGCTTGCTCCGCGAGGTCTCGCGCTTTAACCTCCTGAAGGCAGGATTTATGCCACCGTGCACCCAGTCATGATAACCAAACGCCCAAACACCTCCACATCCAATTTCCCGCATACGGCGCTGCACTCCGCGTTTGTGATCGCGCGATACACCCTCATCGAGGCGCTGCGCAACCGTTTGCTGTGGATCGTTGCCGCGAGCATTGGCGTCAGCCTTATCGCCGCCGCCTTTTTACAGGCGGTAGCGATCACAGAAGCCAAACAAATACAGGCGGCCATCCTTGCCGCCCTGTTGCGCCTCAGCGCAGTATTCATTGTCGTTTCGTTTATAGTGACCAGCATGGTACGCGAGGCCAACGACAAGGGGCTTGAACTGATCCTCGCCCTGCCACTACCACGCGCCAGTTATTTCTTCGGCAAACTCGCCGGATTCGCAGTGTCCGCCATCGTCCTGGCAGCACTCTTTGGCCTGCCGCTGACTTTGTTTGCGCCCTGGCTACAAGTGGGCGCGTGGACTGTGTCGCTTGCCTGCGAACTTCTCATCATGACTACGCTAAGCCTGTTTTGCGTCATGTCGCTCAATCAAGTGACATCAGCGCTGGCAGCGGCAGCCGGATTTTACGTGCTCTCCCGCAGCATCGGCGCCATCCAGGTAATCGCTGCAGCGCCGCTGGACACTGCCGGCAGCCTTGGCAATGACGTCATTCGCTTGCTGATCGACGTTTTCGCGCTGCTACTCCCCCACTTGGACCGCATCACCCGCACGGAATGGTTGCTGTATGCCGCGCCTGATGCCGCGTCCATCGCCGCAGCCGCTCTGGACGCCGCTATCTACGGGGGACTGTTATGCGGCGCAGCGCTGTTTGACTTTTATCGCAAAAATTTTTAGCGCATGAATGAGCGCCCACTCTCGCATGTCCCCAAACCTGTCGGGGCCTTGCTCGTCACCACGCTCGCACTGCAATTGCTGTGGCAGACATCGGGGAGCGCGCCCAAGCCAGGCGCAGAAGAACTGCCGGCACCACCAACGGCCATGGTCACACGCCTGGTCAGCCTTAGCGAAGACCTGGCTGCGGCAAAGATCCTGATGCTGCAACTACAGGCCTTTGATTACCAGTCAGGCAGCCGGGTGTCTTATCAAGCGCTCGACTACGGGCGCGTACAGGACTGGCTTGCGCTAATTCTTGCGCTGGATCCCGGCGGGCAGTATCCACTGCTGGCCGCGAGCCGGCTTTATGCCGAGGTTAGCGACGAAGCCAAACAGCGGAGCATGCTGGATTTCGTTTATCGGCAGTATCTACTTGACCCAAACCGACGCTGGCCCTGGCTGGCCCACGCCACATTTCTCGCCAAACACCGACTCAAGGACATTGCCCTGGCGCGTAGCTACGCCGCCAGCCTGCAAACCCACACCACCGCCAAAGACGTCCCGCCATGGGTCACTACCATGGAAATTTTCATTCTGGAGGATCTGAATGAGCTTGAAGCCGCCCGCGTCATGATAGGCGGGCTGCTGGCTAGCGGGCGAATCACGGACCG
>CAMDRY010000439.1 GCA_945906975.1 Bordetella parapertussis
GCACCGCTTGAAAGACCATGGCGTGACAACGATCAAAGTCGTTTGCCTGCTGGCCTCACCCGAAGGTATCGCCAATTTCCACGAGCAGCACCCGGATATCGATCTTTACACCGCCGCCATCGACCAGAAACTCGACGAGCACGGCTATATCATTCCGGGTTTGGGCGATGCCGGAGACCGCCTGTTCGGCACAAAATAGCCCGCGCCCGTTCTTGAAAGCGGGCTCAGTCGTAGCTCGCCACGCAGTCAATCTCGACGTTCACGCCCTTGCGATGCGGCGTGGCGCCGATGCAAGTGCGCGTGACCTTCTCGCCGGCGAGAACATCACGGAAGGCTTCGTTAAACGCGGGGAAGTCCTCGCCATTGCGCAACACCACGCGCATGTTCACCACATGGCGAAAGTCCAGTCCCGCGGTGGCAAGAATGCTTTTCAGGTTGCTCAAGGTCTGGCGCGTCTGCGCGCCGATTTCGGTGCTGACCACTTCGCGCGTTTTCGGATCGAGCGGTCCCTGACCGGAAACAAACAATAGGTTGCCGGTGCGGATGGCCTGGGCCAGCGGCGATGGGGTGCTCTTGTCGGTAAAGCCGGTGGTTGGCGCGTCGGGAGAGGTGATGATTTGTTTTGGCATGGTCGAATCCGGTAAAAAAATAAAGAGCAAAAAATCGAGGGCAAAAATACACGACAACGCAACCCCCGCATGCGCGATCAAGGCGGCTGCGGGAACTATTCTGGCTTGAGTCCGGAAACACGCACCGCCTTGGCAAACACCTCGAGACTGCCGCGCAGGCTTTCGGCGTAGGCCTCCGGTGTGCTGCCGACCGGAATCGCGCCCAGGTCGCCAAGACGCTTGACCACATCGGGGTGACGCGTCGCCTTCTGGATTTCGGCCGCCAACTTCGCCACAATCGCCGCCGGCGTACCGGCCGGCGCAACCACACCGATTTCACCGGCAAAGTTGAAGCCGGAGATGAACTCGGCGATCGCAGGAACATCCGGCGTACGCGAGGTTCGCTTCGCCGGCGTTCCCGCCAGTAACTTCGCCTTGCCGGCCCTGACAAAGGGTTCGACCGCGGCGAGTGTCGAAACGAGCACAGCAACATCGCCGGCGATAAACGCCGGCACCGACTGCCCGGTCCCCTTGTAGGGGACATGCAGGATGTCCGTGCCCGTCGCCACCTTCAAGGACTCCATGACGATGTGGTGCAGGCTGCCGATACCGGCCGACCCATAGCTCAATTGCCCGGGCTTTGCTTTCGCCAGCGCAATCAGCGCAGGAAGACTGTCCACGTTGAGCGAAGGCTGAACCACGATGAACATGGGCGTCATGGCGATGATACTGATCGGGGAAAAATCCTTTACCGGGTCGTAGGGCAGCTTGGCGAAAAGAAACGGGTTGATGGCCAGTTGCGGTATATCGGGCACGAGCAGGGTGTAACCGTCGGCCGGCGCCCTCGCCACGGCCTCGCTGGCGGCAATCCCGCCCGCCCCGGGACGGTTCTCGATCACAAACTGCTGGCCCATGCTCTCGCCAAGGCGCTGGCCCAACAGGCGCGCCAGCACATCGGGCGCGCCGCCGGCGGCATAGGGCACGATCAGTTTTACCGGACGGTTCGGGTAATCCTGCGCAACCACACCGCCGCAGTACAACAGGGCGACGACGGCGAGCATTGCCACTCTCAGAAAACCAATGAAATAGGTACCCATGTTTGCTATTGTTACTCCAAAGTGTTTTAACGGGACCGGCGCCTCAGGATTTGTCATGCGTCCCGAGCCGCGAGGTGAAGCGCAGAATCTGCTCAAGCGTGTTCTGCGCGTTCTGCTCCGAAGGTAGCACGTCCCATAACTGGGCGTCGGGCAGCAGCTCCTTTATCGCCCAGGCCCCGGAAAGCGAGTGCGCCCAGTCGTTCCCCGACATGATGATGGCGGGTACCTTGATGGCCATCAACTCCGCGCCGCTGGCACCCGAGGGCATGGTGTCGCCAAACAGGCTGTCGCGGCTGCGCTCGACAATATCAACATACCGCGCCATGTCCTGTCCCACGTACCCGGCGGCGAAAGTCTTATCAACCACGGTGGGCGAACCCCAGGGGCCGATTTCCGGATCCAGGAAAAAATTATCACCGGCGGGCGCGCGCGCAACCACCGCAGCAAAACCGTTCGCGTGCACAAAATCGACATGCCGCCGGAACCACGCGTGCATCGTCGACATCCAGCGGTACCCGGCCACCGGCCAGTGCAGCAGGAGTCCCCTGCACGCCTGCGGATAGCGCACCGCGAGCGCGAGCGCGAGGGACGCCCCCATGCAACCGCCCAGCACAAAGGCCTGCTTCGCGCCCGCAATGTCAAGAATGCCCTTCGCTTCCTGGGCGTAGAGATCCCAACTAAGGGGCTCGACGCGCCCGCCGGAAAGACCCGACTCGCGCCGGTCGTAGGCAATGACGGTGAAATGGCGCGACAGGGTGTCCAGCGCATTCATGTCCTTGAACACCCCTTTGCCGCCCGCCGTAGTCCAGCGCGATATCACCGAGCGGAATCCCCCCGGTGCGAACAGCAGCAAGTGCGGCCCCTGCCCCTGGACAAGATAATTTATTTTTATTCCGTTGATTGTCGCGAATGGCATGTTCAGAGACCGGGCTGGCAGTGTTGTCAAGCAAGCGCCGCAACCGTCGTCGCGTTGCAGCGCCCCTCAAGGCGAGGCCCGATTCTAATGCCATTCCGCCGCCGTACGCGCCGATGAAATCAACCGGCCGGCACACCCGGCCATCAGAATCGGAGCGACTGACAGTAAAATCAGACATCACAACACAAGCATCGGCCACACCATGAACAAGACTGAATCCCCCACTCTCGTGCGCGATGGCGCGATGGTTTTTAACACCTATCTCGCGGAGCCTGCCACCGGAGCGGCCAAAAAGCCCGCCGTCCTGATTCTTTCGGAAATGTTCGGCCTCAACGGCCCGATGCGTGAACTGGCCGAGCAGTTCGCCGCACGCGGTTACCCCGCCATGGTGCCCAACGTGTTCTGGCGCTCGCGAGTCACGGCCGGGCTGGCCTACGAGGGACCGGAGCGCCAGGTTGCGATCGAGCGCCTCACGACACTCGATTTTGTGCAGATTCCCCTCGATTTGCGCGCCGCGGTGACGGCACTGCGCGGCCTGCCGGCCTTCTTGGGCAAGGTCATGGCCATCGGCTTTTGCGCCGGTGGCACGCTTGCGTATCTTGCAGCCGCGCACAGTGGCGTCGATGCGGCCGCGGCTTTTTACGCGCTGGG
>CAMDRY010000440.1 GCA_945906975.1 Bordetella parapertussis
GAGGTGCTGGCCATGCTCAAGGGCTGGGCGCGTTCCGATGTACTGCTGCTGCGTCTCGCGCTGGCCGCCAAGGCCGTCGGGGCGGGCGAACTCGCGGCCCATGCCGAAGCGATGCAGGCGCGCTTTGAGGCGGCGGCACTGCGCGGCGATAAGCTGCACTTGCAGGAGGAAGCGCGCTTTTTGCTTTATGTGCGGGGCAAGCCGCGTGAGGCGCTGGCCGTCGCCACGGAGAACTGGCAGGCGGAGCAGCGCGAGCCGCGGGATGCGCGCATCCTGCTGGAGGCGGCGCTGGCTGCCGGCGATCGGGTCGCCGCCGCGCCGGCGCTGCAATGGCTGGACACCAGCCGGCACGAGGACGCCTTGCTGCGCGACCTGGCGGCGCGCCTGGGCAGGCTCAAATGACAAGACTGTCTGGCAGGGGCCTGCCCCTGCTGCTGTGGCTGCTGGGGCTGCTCGTCTCGCCGTCGGCGGCGCTGGCACACAAGGCGAGCGACAGCTATCTCGCGCTCAAAGTCGAGGGCGCGAAAATACAAGGCCAGTGGGATATTGCATTGCGTGACCTTGATTTTGCCATCGGCCTGGATACCAACGGCGATGGCGAAATTACCTGGGGCGAGTTGCGCGGGCGCCATGCCGCTATCGACGCGTATGCGCTGGCGCGGCTAAGCCTGAACGCTGGAACGGCACCCTGTCCCCTGCGCGTGACAGAGCATCTGGTCGACAAGCATACTGACGGTGCGTACACGGTGTTGCGTCTTGCGGCCGATTGCCCGCGCGCGATCAGCACGCTGGATGTGCGCTATACGCTGCTGTTTGACCTCGATCCGCAGCACAAGGGGCTGTTGCGCTTCGAATATCCGGGCGAGGGCGGCAGGGCTGCGGTGACGACGGCGATTTTTTCGCCCGACAAGCCGCAGCAGGCGCTGGTCGCGGCCGCGACCCCGGCCTCGGCCATCGGCCAGTTCATCGATTACGCACGCGCCGGTGTCTGGCACATCTGGATCGGCTTTGACCACATCCTGTTCTTGTTGTCGCTGCTGCTGCCGGCGGTGCTGTACCGGGTGCGCGACCGCTGGCAGGCGATGGCGCGCTTCAACCCTGCCTTCTGGGATGTGTTTCGCATCGTCACCTCATTCACGGTGGCGCACTCGATCACGCTGTCACTGGCCACGCTGGGGCTGATCGCGCTGCCCTCGCGGTTGGTGGAGTCGGCCATCGCCGCGTCGGTAGTGCTGGCCGCGCTGAACAACCTGTTCCCGCTGTTCCAGGGGCGCCGCTGGATGGTGGCCTTTTGCTTCGGCCTGATCCACGGCTTTGGGTTCGCCAGTGTGCTCGCCGACCTGGGCTTGCCGCGCGGCGCGCTGGCGCTGGCGCTGGTGGGCTTCAACCTGGGCGTTGAGCTGGGGCAGTTGACCATCGTCGCGGCCTTCTTGCCGACGGCCTACCTGCTGCGCCACGGCTGGTTCTATCGCCGCCTGGTGTTCACCGCCGGATCATGGCTGATCGCGCTGGTGGCGTTGATCTGGTTTGTCGAGCGGGCTTTTGACCTCAAGCTTATTACCGCCTGAACCGGCGGCCTGAACCGGCGGCCTGAACCCGCGGCCTGAGCGGGCGGTCTGATCCGGTGTTAGCAGGCCGAAGGAGCGCATGGCCAGTTTGCGCGAGCTGTCGCCTAGGGCGACGGCGCGATGGGCCTGGATCTGTTCGCTCTTTCGCGGCGCGGGTGCCGCGGCGGGCAATGGCGGCTAGCGCTTGCGAGGTAGCCGGGGTCAGCTTGATTGTGGACATAAGATTGATTTAATTGCGAAAAATAAAAATTCATCTTATTCATTTAATTTGCATGAAATGATTAAAATTCTTCGCTTTTATAGCGCCATGCGTAAGCTTATATTCTGCTCCACCGTATTCAATAAAACAGGACAAGGACGCCGACATGATGCAAGTTCGCAAGGGCAATGAGCGTGGTTTCGCCGACCATGGCTGGCTGCGTTCCTTTCATAGCTTTTCGTTCGCTGATTACTACGACGCGGCCAACATGGGCTTTGGCGCGCTGCGCGTGATCAATGAAGACCGCGTCACGCCGGGCATGGGTTTCGGTACCCACGGCCACAGCGACATGGAAATCATCAGCTATGTGCTTGAGGGCGCGGTCGAGCACAAGGACTCCATGGGTAACGGCTCGGTCATCCGTCCGGGCGATGTGCAGCGCATGAGCGCGGGCACCGGCGTGCGCCATTCGGAATTTAATCCGTCCAAGACCGATGGCGTGCACTTTTTGCAAATCTGGATAGAGCCGGGCGTGAAGGGCATTGCGCCAAGCTACGAAGAAAAGCATTTCGACGCGGCGTCCAAGCGCGGCAAGCTGCGCCTCGTTGCCTCGTCCGATGCGCGCGATGGCTCGGTGAAAATTCATCAGGACGCCAGCCTTTACGTCGCCCTCGTTGATGGCACCGAGAAAGTCATGCACACGCTGGCCGCCGGGCGCCGCGCCTATGTGCATGTCGCGCGTGGCAGTGTGAGTGTCAACGCTCAGGCCCTGGCCGCAGGCGATGCGCTCAAGCTGAGCGAGTTGTCCGAGATCACGCTTGAGCACGGCGACAAGGCCGAGGTGTTGTTGTTCGATCTGGCCTGAATATTGGAACGATTTTTTTCTTAGCGAAGGAAAGCGGCATGCGTCCCCCGGTGCAGAACTGCGTTTGCACCGCTCGCGCACCTGGGCTTCATCATCGCGCCCACCGGCTATGCCGACGGTTCGCTGTTCATGGCGCACAACGGCCTGCTGATCGCATCGCCCGAGAACAAGGCCTCGATATCTGCAATGTTGAAAAACACGCTCGACTGGGTATCGCGTCCGGGCTCCGGCCAGAACGGACGGCCTGGTGCCCTAACAGAATAAGGTCGCGGGCCTGGTGTCCGCCTCACCCGGGGCGCTGGGTGGCACGCGCGGGCTGGTACACCTGCGCGCCATCTTGCAGACGCTCAAGGTGCAGGTGATATCCGAGCAGTTCGGATTGGGTCGCGCGCATGAAGCCTTTGATGAATCTGGGAAGATCAAGGACGCCAGGCAGCAGGCCATGCTATCGGGAGCGATGCAGCGGATGGTGGATGTGACGGCGCGGCTGGCCAGGTAGGGCATGTGCTGGAAATGCCCGACTGGCGCGCGTTTTCAGGCAGTACATTCCGTTACCAGGACGTCACGGATTTTCCCTGGGCAGTGCTCCGCGTCGATATTGAACCCGGGGTGCC
>CAMDRY010000441.1 GCA_945906975.1 Bordetella parapertussis
GATTGGATTTTTCAATGCCCTGGGTCAAATCCAGGCAAAAAAGGTAAAGATCTTGGGCATCAGCAGCGCGAAGCGATATCCCTTGTTTCCCGATGTGCCCACTTTTGGCGAGATTGGTCCCGCGGAAGCGCCCATGACTTCTTGGCAAGGCTTGGCCGCCCCTGGTGCGACGCCCGACACTATTGTTCGCCGTATCAACGGTGAGGTGGTGAAACTGTTTCGCGAGACGGCGTTTGGCGAATTCTTGGTGACGCAAGGCGTGGATAACATGGTTGGAACCCCTGAAGAGTTTGCCGATTACATGCGACGGGACCACGCAACGGCGGCGGAGGTGGTGCGCACGTTCAACATTCCGAAGCAATAGCGGTCGCAAAAATATTTTAATTGCACGAATGAGGAGAATCCGGTGAGACGCGAAGAAAACGATTTACTGACCCAAGTTGGCCCAGGCACCCCCATGGGCCGCATGCTGCGTCAATACTGGACACCGGCGATTCGGGCCAATGCAATCGAAGCCGACGGCGCACCAGTGCCGGTGCGTTTATTCGGTCAGGATTTCGTCGCGTTTCGCGCAACCGACGGCAGGGCCGGTTTTGTCGATGAAGCCTGCCCGCACCGTGGCGTATCGATGACGCTGGCGCGAAATGAAAACAATCATCTGCAATGCATTTTTCACGGTTGGACCTTCGATGTCACCGGCAAATTGCTCGATGCCCCCGCCGAACCCGTCGAGCGGCGCGAGAAATTCTGCCGAACCGTCAAGGTGAATTGTTACACCGTGCGTGAAGCTGCGGGCGTCGTCTGGGTATTCGTGGGCGAAGGCGAGGCCCCGCCGTTTCCCAATTTCGAATTCGCCACCGTGCCCGAAAACCAGGTTCACATGCGCCGCGGTGTGCTGCACTACAACTGGGTGCAGGGTGTGGAGGCGCATATCGATTCCTCGCATGTGCCGTTTTTACATAGCGGCTACCTGGTGCAGAACAAACGAGCCGGCTTTGTCGAGCAGGGCAATCTGGAGGCGCTGCGCCTGATGCTCTTGGACCGTTCTCCTGAATTCGAGTTTGAAACCACGCCCTGGGGCTTGCGCGAAGGTGCGTTGCGCGATATCGGCGAGGGCAAGGCCCATGCGCGCATCCGCGAAATCGCCCTTCCCTACTTCACTTTCATTCCCGGCCCACCCAACGGGCAGTGCTTCGCGCGTATGAGTACACCTATCGATGACGACACCACCGCCGAGTGGTACCTGGTCTACGACCCGGTGCGACCGCTCACCGAGGACGCGATACGGGGTCAATTTGGCTACATGTCGGATGACCCGGATAATTTCGCCACCAACCTTGGCAGCACATTCAATCAATGGGGCCAGGACCGGCAAGCGATGAAAGAAGGCCATTTCAGCGGCCTCACCAAGGGCATCGCCTTCGAGGATTTTGCCGTTCAGGCCTCCATGGGCCGGCGCGTAGATCGATCACTGGAGCAACTGGGGTCTTCGGACACCATCATCGTCAAGGTGCGTCGCATGCTGATGGAGGCGTTAGACAATTTTTTAAAAGGCAAGCCCGCGCCCTGGCGCGAGGGATTTGACTATCAACACATCCGCTCACAGTCGGTCACTTACACAAAAGGCGAAGATTGGCGCCGCTATGCGTTCACTAGAGAGACGCTTGACAAAAATCGCATTCCGGAAAAGGTCTAAATATGAGTGATAGAAACATCACACGCCAGGACAACGATGCCAAGACAACCGGCTTGGCTCGCGCCATTGCGCCGATGGCAGTGGGGTTCGCGCTGGTCGCCTCAGGCCCCGCACTCTATGCCCAGGAGTATCCGGATAAAGCGGTGCGCATTATCGTTCCCACCGCCCCCGGCGGCGGCATGGACCGCGTGGCGCGCATCGTGTCGGAGAAGTTGCAAGAAAAATGGGGCAAGCCCTTCACTGTCGAAAATCGCGCCGGCGCCGGTGGCAATCTGGGCGGTGAACAGGTTTATCGCGCTGCACCCGATGGCTACACACTGATGATTTCGGCCACCGGGCCACTCATCAATAACAAAAACCTGTACGCCAAGCTGAGCTATGACTCTGACCGCTTCGTGCCGATTTCGCTGATCGCCGAGAGCCCGCAGGCCTTGGCCGTGTATTCCAAGGTCGAGGCAGGCTCGATCCAGCAATTGATAACGCTCGCCAAAGAGCGCCCCGACAAACTCAACTACGGCACACCCGGCAACGGCACCACACCGCATTTATCCTCGGAGTTATTCAAATCCATGGCCGGCGTCAAGATTGTGCATGTGCCCTTCAAAGGCAGCCCGCCAGCGTTTGCCGCGTTGCTCGGTGGCCAGGTGGACGTGCTGTTTGATGCCATCGGCACCATGCTGCCGCATATCAAAGCGGGCACCATCCGGCCGCTGGCGGTATCGGGGGCCAAGCGCCACTCGTCCCTCCCCGACATTCCAGCATTAAACGAAATACTCCCCGGTTATATCGCCCTGACCTGGTACGGCATGGCGGGGCCGCCGGAGTTGCCCACGGCCATCGTCACCAAAGTCTCCACCACCATCGCGGAAATCGTTCGGCAGCCAGAGGTTGCGAAACGCATGCGCGAGATCAGCACCGAACCCATCGGCAGCACCCCTGCCGAATTCGCGCAATTCATGAAGCGCGAGCGAGATGTGTGGGGCAAGGTAATACGAGAGAACAATATCGCCGCGGATTGATGCCGCGCGCACCGCGTCCGATCGGCCAATATGTCAAATATCGAATTCGCAGCCAGGCTAGATCGGGCAAGCGGTTGTAGTGGAGAACATTTCCGGAGCAAGCGTTACGATCGGCACGGCGCAGGTGGTACGCGCGGCCCCCGATGGCTACAACATTTTGTGGGCCACCGTGGGCGAAACCATCGTCTATCGCTTCATGTCGAAGAACCAGGTCTACGATTCGGTCAAGGAATTGACGCCGTTGACGGCGGCGGTCTCGGGCATCACCTTATTTGCGGCGCATCCGTCGACGCCATGCAATAATTTGAAGGAGGTGATCGACTACGCGCGCGCCAATCCCGGCAAGCTTCGCTCAATTTTTCAAACCCGATTTATCGAACTTAATATTTTCCAGGAACTTCCATGCTGCCTTCCCTTCCGCTACCCCCGGTTTCATCGCCCATGTTGCATTTGCCGCGTATCCAATTTGCGTTTGGCGCGATCAAGATGTTGCCAGCCGAGCTCGCACATTTGGG
>CAMDRY010000442.1 GCA_945906975.1 Bordetella parapertussis
GCTTGCGCGAGCTTGTCGTTGAGCAGGCGCGCGATCAGGTCGGGCGAGCTGCCGGGCGGGAAGGGCACAATGAGATGGATGGCGCGCGCCGGCCAGGTGTTTGTGCCGGTGTCGGCGGCAAGCGCTGACAGAGGCAGCGCCGACAACGCCGGGGCCAGCGTAAAAGCCAGCGTCAGCTTGAGCAGCAAAGCTCTCATTAAACCTCCTTGTTGTACCGTTTTTACAGCGTGGCGCGATTGTAGCCGCAGGCCGCTTAGACCACTAGGTTCACTAGGCGCACTAAGGCCGCCCGGGCCACCCCAAGCACCCGGACCATCCAAATCAATCAGGCCACGTCCGCGCCCAGCCATGCACCGTTGTGCGCAAGCGTCGACTGTAACGCGGCGATATCCAGTTGCCGTGGCGTGGTGCTCGAAGCAAGCGCCATCGCGGCGGCGCTGCCTGCCGCCTCGCCCATGACAAAACAGGCGCCGCTGACGCGCGCCGCCGATTGGCCCTCTTGCGTCATCGAGGCGCAGCGTCCGGCGACAAACAGGTTGTCGATGCGCTGGGGCACGATCATGCGATAGGGCAGCTGGTTGAAGCCGCGCGAGCCCTCCGGCTGCCAGCCCCAGGTGACGTTGCCGGCGACATGGCGCTCCAGCGGCCAGCCGTTGACGCCTATGCTGTCGGCAAAGTCGGCGCAGCCGGTCACGTCATCGCCCGAGAGCGCATAGTCGCCCATGACGCGGCGGGTTTCGCGTATGCCCACCTGCGTGGCGATGTCGAGCACATAGCTGTTTTCGAAACCCGGTACGCGCGCGCGCAAAAATCTGGCGTAGTCGCGAACCTGCCGGCGCCCCTCGATCTCGCCGGCGGAAAATTGCGCCGCGTCGGTGCCGTCCATGGCCTGTCCGGCGGCGTTGCTGATCTGTGTGATGTTGGCGCGCCATTCGGTCGGGTTTTTCATCGGCCGCACGATGGCGCCCATGCGCGGAAAATTGAAATCACCCTGTGCCTGCGCCGCTTGCATGAGCTGCGGGATGTCGCGAATGGCGTTGACGGCTTTTTCCGCATCGACGTTGTTGACGCGAAACATTAGCGTCGGATAAAGCAGGTGACCGTTCGCATCGCCTTTTTCGAACGGTGCGCCGGCCCAGGCGGCGAGGTCGCCGTCGCCGGAGGCATCGATGAACATGCGGCCGCGGATGGCGCCGCGGCCGGATTTGGTCTCGACCAGCAGTGTGTCAATAAGGGCGGTGCTTTTCATCGTCGCGCCGGCGGCAAGTGCGTGGAACAGCAGGCTGGCGCCCGAGGCGAGCAGCATGTCGTCGGCGGCGCACTTGTAGGCGGCCATGTCATAGGCCTGCGCCTTGGTCTTGCCGAAAATCGTGTGCGCTTCGTTGAGCCCGTCGAGGGCGGCGATGCGTGCGAGCAGGTCATCGGCGACACCGTGCACGACGCGCCGGATGTCGCCGTGCACATTGGCGAACAGGCCGCAAAAATTGGTCACGCCGGCGGCCGTGCCCATGCCGCCGAGAAAACCGTAGCGCTCCACCAGCAGCGTCGTGGCGCCCGCGCGTGCCGCCGCCGTGGCGGCGGCGATGCCGGCCGGCCCACCGCCCAGCACCACGACATCGGCTTCGGCGATGACAGGGGTGTGGCGGGCGGGCTCGGTGATGGTCATGTTGTTTGGCACTCCCCCTCTCCCCCGGCCCCTCCCCCGCGAGGGGGGAGGGGAGGTTTGTGAGTCGCTTCGCGACGTTTCTGTTACGACGACCTGAGTTTGAAGCGTTGCAGTTTGCCCGTTTCAGTGCGCGGCAGGGCGGCAACGAACGCGACGGCGCGCGGATATTTGTAGGGCGCGATGCCGGCCTTGACGTAGTCTTGCAGCGTCTTCGTCATGGCATCGTCGCCTTTGAAGCCGGGCCTGAGCACAACGAAGGCCTTGATGATCTGGCCGCGCTCTTCGTCGGGTACGCCGACAACGCCGCATTCGGCCACCGCCTCGTGCGCGAGGAGGCAGGACTCGACTTCGGGGCCGGCGATGTTGTAGCCGGCCGAGATGATCATGTCGTCGGTGCGCGCCTGGTAGTAAAAATAGCCTGCCGCATCCATCGCGTAGGCGTCACCGGTGATGTTCCAGCCGTTCCTGACGTAGTTCTTTTGCCTTGCATCGGCAAGGTAGCGGCAGCCGGTCGGGCCTTTTACCGCGAGTTTGCCGACCACGCCAGGCGGGCAGGGTTTGCCCGCTTCATCGACCACCCTCGCCTTGTAGCCGGGGATGGCGTAACCGGTGGCGCCGCGCCGCGCCGACTCCGGGGTGTGCGAAATAAAAATGTGGATCATCTCGGTGGCACCCAGGCCGTCGATGATCTCGATGCCGCTGGCCTCCTTGAACAACTGGCGTGTCGCATCGGGCAGGGCCTCACCGGCCGATACGCATTTTTTCAGGCTGGATATATCAAAGCGGGGCAACAGGGCGGCCATCTGGCGGTAAAACGTCGGCGCGGTGAAGCACACCGTGGCCTTGAAGTCCTGCACCACCTTGAGTAGCAGCTCGGGCGAGAGTCTTTCCATCAGCACCGTCGAGGCGCCAAAGCGCATCGGGAAGGCGAGCATGCCGCCCAGCCCGAAGGTGAAGGCGAGCGGCGGCGTGCCGCAGAATATGTCGTCGCGCTTGGGCTTGAGGCAGGAGCGCGGAAAGCAGTCGCACATGGCGATGATGTCGCGGTGAAAATGCACCGTGCCCTTGGGCTCGCCGGTGGTGCCGGAGGTGAAGGCGATCAGCGCAACGTCCTCGGCCGCGGTGTCGCAGTTGCGAAAGCCTATGGGCTTGGATTCGAGCCGGCTTTCCAAGCCTTGCGGCGAGGCATCGTTGAAGTACACCACTTGTTTGAGGTCGGCGCAAAAATGCTCACCCGGCCTGCGGCAGTTTTCCATTTCAGCGGCGAGGTTGAGGTCGCACAGCGCGGCGCCGATTTTCGCCTTGTCTATGACTTGCTTGAGTTCCTTGGCGCGTAGCAGCGGCATGGTCGCCACGGCGATCATGCCGGCTTTGATGACGCCGAACCAGCAGGCCGCCATCATCGGGTTGTTGGGGCCGCGCAGCAGCACGCGGTTGCCCGGCACCAGCTTCAGGTCATCGACCAGCGTGTGGGCGATCTGGTTGGCGCGCGCCAGCAACTGGCTGTAGGTTGCATGCACCGGGTTGCCCTTGACCGAGGTCCAGATGACCGGGCTGTCGCCCT
>CAMDRY010000443.1 GCA_945906975.1 Bordetella parapertussis
GGCAAGGTCACCGGTTGGAAGCACAGCGTGGTGGGCGAGGGAGAGTTCTTGCTCATCACCGGCATCAAGATCCCGTATTACGGTGTTCCCAACCAGTTGATCGAGCGGCGTGGTGTCTCCCACGGCATCAAGGTCAAGCACTGGCGTGCGGTGGGACACGTGTTCAACACCTTCGCCATCGAGAGCCTGGTGGACCAGATGGCGGTTGACCAGAAAATGGACCCCATCGAGTTTCGCATGGATCGCATGGCCGCCCTGCCCAAGACGCGCAAGGTGTTCGAGGAGCTGGCGAAAATGGTCGACCTCAAGGCCAAGCTGCCGGCGGGGCACGCCATCGGCATTTCCATTTCCGAACGTTCGGGTTCGCTTGCCGCGGGTGCCGTAGAACTTTCGCTCAACAAAAAGAGCGGCAAGATCAAGGTTCACAAAGTGTGGATTGCGGTCGACGGTGGCCTCATCGTGCAACCGGAGCAGGCGCGGCACAACGTTGAGAGCGCCATTATCTACGGCCTGTCGGGCACACTGCACGAGCGCGTCACCATGAAAAATGGCGCCGTACAGCAGTCGAACTTCCATGACTACAACGTCATGCGCATGGCCGACCTGCCCGAAGAGATGAACGTGAAGTTTGTCGATGTCGATACACGGCCCACCGGCCTGGGTGAAATCGGCAACCCGTTCATCGGCGCGGCGGTGTCCAACGCCGTGTTCCGCCTGACCGGCAAGCGCCTGACGCACCTGCCATTCACGCCGGATCGGGTGTTGGCGACGCTCAACCAGGGCAAGACCAGGGCCTGATACGGCCCGCGTCAGTGCGAGACCTGCAGGGCCCCGGCTGACCGGGGCCCTTTTTTTTTTGCGTCATTGCGAGCGCAGCGCAGCAATCTTGTCGTGCTTGAGGCATCGGACGCGCTGCCACGAGATTGCTTCGCTGCGCTCGCAATGACCCCGCACATACCGGCTGGAAAGGTCCGCCAGGCGGGCGTTTCCGGGTAGTGGTGGGCGGACGCCCTTGCAAACGCCCGCCATCGTCCCCATCATGAAACGCATGAGCAATCCCGTACACATCGTCTGTCCGCACTGCCATGGCACCAACCGCGTACTGCGCGAGCGGCTGGGCGAGGGCGCGCGCTGCGGCCATTGCAAGCAGGCCTTGTTCGTCGGGCATCCGGTTGAACTGGATGCGGCGAGTTTTGGCAAGCACACCGGTGCCAGCGGCATTCCGGTGGTGGTGGATTTTTGGGCGCCCTGGTGCGGACCGTGCCGCGCGATGGCGCCGCAGTTCGAGCGTGCCGCGGCCGAACTCGAGCCGCAGGTGCGGCTGGCCAAGCTCAACACCGAAAACGAACAGGCCATCGCGGCGCGCTACAACATCCGCTCCATCCCGACCGTGGTGATGTTCAGCCAGGGTCGCGAAATCGCGCGCCAATCCGGCGCGATGGACGCGTCCGCCCTTGCGCGCTGGGTGCGCGGGGCCTTGTCCGCGGCCGCCGCCGGCAACTGACTGCAGCAAGGCGGAACGCCGGCAGGGCGGGTCCGGGTGGCGGCGCACTTGACCCATGTCAAGCCGCCGCCGGCCAGGTGCGCCACAATAGCGGACAAGGCGCGGGCCAGCGCCGCAGCAACACCTTCGTCCGGAACGAATCGACACCATGAACACAGTCGCAACACCGTCCGCGTCCCCGCGCCGCATCATCATCTGGGCCATTGCGGCGCTGCTGGCCGCCGCTGGTATTGCCTACGTCGCGCGCAACCTGATATTGGGCAAGCCGGTGCAGACCGTGGAGGTGGTGCGCAAGGATCTGCTGCAAACGGTCGTGGCGAGCGGGCGTGTTGTAAGTCCGCAGCGTGTGTCCATCGGTGCGGCGTTCACCGAAAGGGTGGTGCGCATCCCGGTAAAGGAAGGCCAGGTGGTGCGTCGTGGCGAGGTGCTGATCGAACTGGCCGACGAGGATGAGCGTGCGGCGGTGTTGCAAGCGCGCGCCGGTGTGGCGCAGGCCGAGGCCCGGTTGATGCAGTTGCGCGAAGTCGCTTTGCCCGCATCGGAGCAAAGCCTCGTTCAGGCGCAAGCCAATGCCTTGCAGGCGCGCCAGTCATTCGATAGAAACAAGACCCTGCAGTCGCGCGGCTTCATCGGCCAGGCGCAGCTCGATGACGCGCGGCGCGCGCTTGATGTGGCGGAGAGCCAGTTGCGTTCGGCGCAACTCCAGGCGCAGTCCAATGCGCCGCGCGGCAGCGACTACGCCGTGGCGCAGAGCGCGCTTGATCAGGCCCGTGCGACGCAGCGAGCCGCACAAGCCAAGCTCGACCAAATGGTGATTCACGCCCCGGTTGATGGCATCTTGATTGCGCGCAACGTCGAGCCTGGCAACACGGTCCAGGCGGGCAGGGAGTTGATGGCGCTTGCGCCAGCGGGGGAAACACAAATCGTTGTGCAGATGGATGAGCGGCACCTGGCGCAGCTTGCGCTCGGGCAGAAGGCGTTTGCATCCGCCGATGCCTTTGCCGCAGAGCGATTCGCCGCGGAACTGGTTTACATCAACCCCGGCGTCGATGCCGCGCGCGGCTCGGTCGAGGTGAAGCTGCGCGCGCCCCATCCACCCCAATACCTGCGCCAGGACATGACCGTCTCGGTCGATATCGAGGTGGCTCGCCGCCCCGCGGCACTGGCCGTTCCCAGCGAGGGGGTGCGCGACGCCGCGGGCAAGCAGCCATGGGTGCTTGCGGTGCGCGATGGACGGGCGCTGCGCGTCACAGTCAGGCTTGGTGTGCGTGGCGACGGCTACACCGAAATTCTCGAGGGCATCAAGGCGGGGGAACTGCTGGTTCCAGCCACCAACATGCGGGTGCAAGCGGGTGATCGTGTCCGCGCCACCGCGGCCAATGTCGCTGCGGCTGCCGCCGCCAAGCCTTAAGTATTTTGTCCGCGATGAACCGCCTGCTGCCGTTCGAATGGGTGGTTGCATTTCGCTTTATGCGCGAAGGCCTGTCGCAGACCCTGCTGATCATCGCCGGCGTGGCACTGGGCGTTGCGGTGATCGTGTTCATGTCGGCTTTGCTCTCCGGCTTGCAGTCCAATATCATCCGACGCACCCTGAACTCACAGGCCCCCATCGTGGTGCTGCCACCCGAACAGGTGGCGCGGGTGCTGCGTGAGGAGGGGGGCGCAGTGAATGTGCAACCGCGTTCCCAGCGCTTGCGCTCAATCGACCAGTGGCAGACGATACG
>CAMDRY010000444.1 GCA_945906975.1 Bordetella parapertussis
CCGGGGCGAACGCGACGTCACGGCGCGCGCCCTGGTCAATGCCGCCGGCCCCTGGGTCAAGCAGGTCATCGACAACGAGATTGGCATCGGCACGTGCGGCAAGGTGCGGCTGGTAAAAGGCAGCCACATCGTGGTGCCGCGCATACATGACAAGCGCCACGCCTACATCCTGCAAAACCCGGACAGGCGCATTATTTTTCTGATTCCCTACGAGAGGGAGTTCACGCTGATCGGCACCACCGACGTGGCGGTGGCCGATGCTGAACACAGGCCGGAAATATCGAAGGACGAGATAACGTATTTATGCGAAGCGGCGAGCCGTTACACCCGCCGACCGGTCACCGCGCAAAACGTCGTCTGGGCCTATAGCGGCGTGCGCCCGCTATACGATGACGGCTCACCCGACTCTTCGGCTGTAACGCGCGACTATCATTTTGAACTCGACTGCGGCGAGGCCGGCGACGGCGCGCCGCTGCTGTCGATATTCGGCGGCAAAATCACAACCTATCGCAAGCTGGCGGAACACGCCTTGGAGAAGCTGGTGCGCTGGTTTCCGGCGCAACCGGCCTGGACGCACACCCAAGCCCTGCCAGGCGGCGATTTTGGCGGGCGTGATTTCCAGACGGTGCTTGCCGAGGTTCGCACGCGCAGGCCGGAGCTTGACCGGCAGTGGCTTGCTCGGCTGCTGCGCCGCCACGGCACCCTCGTCGATGAGGTGCTGGGAGACACCAGGACTGCAGCCGATCTAGGAGAGTATTTCGGCGGCGGCCTGTACGAACGCGAGCTGCGTTACCTTGTCGGGAATGAGTGGGCGCAAGAAGCGGAGGACGTCCTCTGGCGCCGGACCAAATGCGGATTGCACATGTCCCCGGCCGAGCGCGCGCGCGCCGCGGATTTCATGAAGGCCATGAGTTGATGCGACGTCCCCGCACACTGGCCTTTTCAGACCGAACCGAATACTTCCCTGGAAATGACAAGCCATGAAATTGGCCGGCATGAAACCAATCGCGCAACTGCCGGTGGACCGGATCCTTGGCGTTTTCTGTGACATCGATGACACGCTGACCACCGACGGGCATCTGACCGCGGCGGCCTTTGCCGCGCTCGATGCCTTGAAAACCGCGGGCAAGCTGGTGATCCCCATCACCGGCCGGCCGGCCGGATGGTGCGACCACATTGCGCGCATGTGGCCGGTGGATGCGGTGGTGGGTGAGAACGGCGCATTCTATTTTCAATATGACCGCCAAGCGCGAAAACTGATAAAGCGTTTTCTTGACGATGAGGTCGTGCGCGCGGCGAACCGCGCCAGGCTCGCAACGGTGCGCGCGCGTATCTTGAAGCAAGTCCCGGGCGCCGGCGTGGCTTCCGACCAGTTCTATCGCGAAGCGGACCTCGCCATAGATTTTTGTGAGGATGTGCCGCGGCTCCCCGATGCGGATATCGACCGCATTGTTGCGATCATGCACGAGTCGGGCATGACGGTGCGCGTGAGCTCCATTCACGTCAACGGCTGGTTCGGTAGTTACGACAAGCTGGGCATGACGCGCACGCTCATGCGCGAAAGGTTTGATGTCGAGCTTGATGCCGACAAGGCGGACTACGTTTTTATCGGCGACTCACCCAATGATGCGCCGATGTTTGCCTATTTCCCGATGTCTGTGGGGGTGGCCAATGTCGCTGATTTTTCCGCGCGCCTTGAGGCCGCGCCTGTTTTTGTCACCGGCGCACGCAGCGGCGGCGGATTTGTCGAGTTGGTCACGCACTTGCTGAAGGGGCGCTGATGGATTGGATCGCGGGCTATGTTGCCATCGGCGCGGCGGTCGGATTTTTCGCCGGATTGCTGGGTATCGGCGGCGGCGCGATCATGGTGCCTTTGCTGGTGATGTTGTTCGAGGCGCAGGGTCTGCCGCGTGAGCATGTACTGCATCTGGCGGTGGGGTCCGGCATGGCCACCATTCTGTTCACCGCGGTCTCGAGCGCGCGCTCGCACGCGGCGCGCGGCGGGGTGCGCTGGGACATTGTCAAGAGCATGACCCCGGGCATCCTGCTCGGCGGACTACTCGGCTCCGCCGTGGCCGGCGTCATCCCGACGCGGATTTTTGCGATGCTGTTCTGCGCCACCGTATATCTGGCCTCGGCCAACATGATGATAGATCGCAAGCCCAAACCGTCGGGCAAGCCGCCGGGCTCGGTGGGGCTGAGCATCGCCGGCTTTGCCATCAGCGCGGTCTCGGCCTTTGCGGCCATCGGCGGCGCCTTCATGACGGTGCCCTTCCTCGTCTGGGGCAATGTGCCTTTGCTGCAGGCCATAGGCACTGCGGCTGCGGTGGGCTTCCCGATCGCGGTCGCCGGTACCATTGGTTTTGTCGCGGCCGGCCTGTTGCAGTCCGGCCTGCCGGCGGCGAGCCTGGGCTACGTCTACCTGCCGGCGTTTGCCGGTATCGCCATCACCAGCGTGCTGCTTGCGCCCGCAGGCGTCGCACTGGCGCACCGCCTGCCGACGCGGGCGCTGCGCAAGATTTTCGCCGGCCTGCTGTTCGTGATGGCGACCAAAATGCTCTGGGGCTTCTGGTAACCCGTCCGGCTCAGACGATCCCGTCCGCCCTTAGTCTGGCCAGCTCGGCGTCGCTCTTGCCGAGCGAGCGCAATACGTCCTCGGTGTGTTGTCCCAGCGTCGGTGGCGCCATGGTGTGCTCGATCGGCGTGCCCGAGAAGCGCATGGGGCTTGCCACCAGCGGCATCTTGCCGGCGATCGGGTGGTCGAGCTCGATCTTGATGTTGCGTGCTTTTACCTGCGGTTCCTCGAATACCTGCGCGATATTGTTGATCGGGCCGTTGGGCACGCCCGCAGCCTCGAGTGATTCGACCCAGTCGCGCGTCGTGCGTTTGGCAAAAATCTCCTGTAACAGGCGTGTCATCTCTGCGCGGTTTTCGACGCGTTTGCCGTTGGTGGCAAAGCGTGGATCCGCGGTTAGCGCGCTGCAGCCTGCGACGTCGCAGAACTTGCGGAACAGGTTGTCATTGCCGCAGGCGAGGATGACACTGCCGTCCGATGTTTTGAAAGGCTGGTAGGGCACGATGTTCGGGTGCAGGTTGCCGATGCGCGCCGGCGGCTTGCCGGTGGAGAAGTAGTTGGTGTTCTGGTAGGCGAGCAGGGCGATCTGCGAGTCCAGCAGCGCGAGGTCCAGGTGCAGGCCGCGGCCGGTCTCGGCGCGGCTGGCGA
>CAMDRY010000445.1 GCA_945906975.1 Bordetella parapertussis
TGGTTGATTGGATTTGTGCTTCGCCGCGCGTCAGGCCACCGCCAGTACCAAATGTCCGACCTCGGATTTCGCGGGGCGGACGCTGATCGCAACGTCAAAGCCAAGCCGTGTCAGGCAATCCATCAATTTGCGCTCCGACAGATTGGAAAAGTCGCCGCGCATCATGTCTGAAACCTTTGGCTGGGTTATGCCCATCCGCCTGGCCGCCTCTTGCTGTGTCAGACCGAGCCCGAGCATGGCTTTCCTGATCGCGATCACCAGCCCGGTTTTAATCTTGAGTTTTTCCGCGTCCTGCAGCCCGAGGTCGGCATAGACGTTGCCGAACCCCCGTTGTACTTTGATGCCATTAACGAGACGACTTTTCATTTCGCAACTCCTTTGCCAATGTCCCGGCGATCTTCAGCCTGGCATGAATGATGTTCATTTCTTCGGGGTCTTTCCGGTCGATCAAGGGTGGATGCAGTTTGCAATCGTCCGCAGCAACGGGCGATACGCGTGTCTACGAATCGGCCAGCAGGCGGCTGAGCGTGCTTTGCAAGGAGGCAAGACTGGTTTCGATCACGCCCCACACCAGGCGATCATCAACTGTGGCGTAAGCATGAACGAGCACGTTGCGAAAGGCCACAATACGCGGCAGGTCCGGAATATTTGCCGCACTTGCCGGATCCAACTGGCGTAACTTTCCAAGGGCCTCGCCAACAATCTCAAACTGACGCTCAATGGCAGATCGTAACAACTCGTCGCCATGGTAATCGGCAAAGGACTTGCCAGCGGAAAAACGGGTGATTCGCTCGACAGCCTGGAGAGCATCCCAGGCAAACTTTTTTGCCTCAGCCTGCATACACCGGCTGGCGTGACCCCTCGACGCTGGCCTTAAAGTAGGGGTTAACCACCGAATCACCGGTCACCAGATCGACCGGGCGCGCGAACAAGGCTTCGAGCCCCTCTTTGAGGCTAAAGTAGGCGTTGGCGTAGTCTGCCGGCGCAAGCGGTTCGAACTCGACCAGAAAATCCAGATCACTCGTCGCCGCATCAAAATCGCCGCGCACAACCGAGCCGAACGCGTCCAGCCGCAACACATGCGTACGACGGCACAGGGCAGTTAGGGCAGGGTGATGAAGGTCTAGAAGCGCGTTCATGTCAGTCTCCAGTTCCCATTATGCCGCCAACGGCCTTCCTGGCGCAGGGCTTAGGTGTCTGACCCGTTTCGCCCCACCCCGATAGCTGGAAATCCTTGCCTGTCGGGCGTTTTGGCGCCGGCCGCGCTTCGCGCTTAATGTTCGCGCCGGATCAGGCCGCCAGTTTTTGCACGCCCTTGGGCGGGTGCTGCCGCGCCTGCCACAAGTCATACTGCATCTGCATTCCCAGCCAGAGGTCGGCGCTGGTGGACAGCGCCTTGGACAAACGCATCGCCATCTCTGCGCTGATACCCGCGCGGCCATTGAGTATGGCCGACAAGGCCTGGCGTGAAACCCCGAGCTTTTGCGCAGCGCCGGTAACGCTTGTGCCCTCGGGCAGATACTCCTGCAAGACCTCTCCCGGATGGGGTGGATTAAACATGCGCGACATGATGTGCTCCCGATATTTCAGTGTCTCTAGTGGTAATCAAGATAATCGACCAGTTCCGCGTTTGAACCTTCAAACCTGAACACAAGCCGCCAATTGCCGTTGACGGTAACCGCCCAGTGGCCCTTGTACTTTCCGGTAAGCGGATGCAAACGCCAGCCCGGGGCGCCCATGTCACCGGCATCCTTCGCCAGGTCAAGCGCGAAGAGTTGCATCCTGAGCTTGCCGGCGTGGTCGGGTCGTATGCCTGACTTGGCGCCCGTCCTGAAAAGCGCTTCCAAGCCTTTGTGCCGGAACGACTTGATCATGGCGAACTGTAAAGCATGGCTTTACACATGTCAACGCTCCAACGACCGCAACACCTCACCCACATAATCGGGCCGCGCATCGCCGCCTAGCCGCAGCCGATTATGATGTGTAGCGCTTACTTGCCGTCCGCCAGCAAGTCGGGTCGCGTGAGTATTTTGTTCAGTGCCACGTTGATATAGTAATTCGACCGCCCGACTTTTTTCTTGCGTACGTAACCGCCTGCGGTGAGCGTATCGAGATATTTTGTCGCGGTGAGCCTGGAGACTTTAAGGTCGCGCGCCACGAACTCTATCTTGGTGTACGGATGGGTGAAGAGGTTGTTGATCAGGTCCTGGCTGTAAAACCTGCACTTGGCACGAATGCGGTGTTGGGAGTCCATCAGCGCGGCCTTGATGTCCGTGACGGTAACGATGGTCTGCTGCGCGGTCTGTTCCACCGCTGTCAGCATGTAGAGCATCCATTTCTCCCACGGCGATGCCCCGTCTCCGCGGTCGCGCACGCTTTGCAGCAGGCGATAGTAATCGGCCTTGGTCCGCACAATGTGGCGCGAGAGGTAGAGCACCGGCGTGTCGAGCAGGCCCTGTTGCACGAGGTACAGCACATTGACGATGCGGCCGGTGCGGCCGTTGCCGTCGTAAAACGGGTGGATGCTCTCGAATTGATGGTGGATAAGCGCCATTTTGATGAGCGGGTCGGCGTCAAACGACCGGTCATCGTTGATAAAGCGCTCAAGGTCGCGCATCAGCTCAACAATGACGCGCGGGTCCTGAGGTGGCGTATAGACCGTGGCGCCATGCTGGTTCTTGAGCGCGGTGCCCGGCAGCTTGCGAAAGCCGGCGTTGTTTTTCTCGAGCTCCGCCTGGATTTCAATCATGTGGCCGGCGGTGAGCAGGCCGCTTTTCTTGACGCGCTGATAGCTCACACGCAAGGCCTGGATATAGTGGCGCACCTCCTTGGCGGCGGGGTTGCCGGCGAGGCCGGGAAAGGCGTCGTCGCGGAACAGCTCGTCATGCGTTGTGACGATGTTCTCAATGGCCGAACTGTCCTTCGCCTCTTGCATCCCCAGCGTGTTGATCAGAATGCCCTGGTTGGGCATGGAGGCGGCCAGGCCTTTGAGCTCTGCCAGGCGACGGCTCGCGGTGGCTACCTTCTTGAGGATCGCCGGCGATTCGAACTGCGCCGGCTTGAGCCGGCTAAGCGGGGCCAGTGCGGTCACGCCCGACCTCCCGCGAGCCCGATGCGCGCAGCCAATGTCGATCGCCTATACATGTCGTGTCTCATATGTATAAAAATATAGCAGTTTCTAGATATATTAACCAGACCTGCATACCCCAGGCAGAGCGGCGG
>CAMDRY010000446.1 GCA_945906975.1 Bordetella parapertussis
ATGGCACATCAGCGCCTGGATGACGGTGCGGCGTGCCAGGTCATCGGGGGTCAGCGCCAGTCCGCGCATGACCGGGAGAATGCCGCGATCGAGGCTGTCGTAGTACGCCGGCAGGTCGCGGAAATTTTGGCTGTAGGTGGCGCCCACGCTGCTGATGGCCGAAACGCCAATGCCGACGAGATCGGTGTTGGCGCGCGTCGAATAGCCCTGGAAATTACGGTGCAGCCGGCCCTGCAGTTTAGCCTGGGTGAGTTCGTCATCGGGTTTGGCGAAGTGGTCCATGCCGATGTAGACGTAGCCCGCGTTGGTCAGCGTTTGTATGGCGAGCACCATCAGGGCCACGCGCGTCGCCGGGGTGGGCAATTGCGCTTCATTGATACGGCGTTGCGGTTTGAACACACTGGGGAGGTGGGCATAACCATAAAGTGCGATGCGTTCGGGCGACATGCGCAGCACATGGCCCAGGCTTGCGCTGAAGCCCTCCGTTGTTTGTTGCGGCAGGCCGTAGATCAGGTCAAAACTGATAGACCGGATGCCGTGCTGGCGCGCCTCGGTGACGGCGAGCGCGGTCTGTTCCACGCTTTGTACGCGGTTGACCGCTACTTGCACGCGGCTGTCGAAGTCCTGCACGCCCATGCTGATGCGGTTGAAGCCCAGTTGGGCCAGGCAGGCCATGGTCTCGCTGTTGACTGTGCGCGGATCGATCTCGATGGAAAACTCGCCGTCGGGGGTGAGGTCAAAATTGCGCCGGATGAGGCCCATGATCTGGGTCATTTCCGCCAGGCTGTGGAAGGTGGGGGTGCCGCCGCCCCAGTGCAATTGTTCCACGGTCTGGCGCGTGCCAAGACTCTGCACGACCAGATCCATTTCACGGCCGATATAGCCGACATATTCGGTGGCTCGATCGCGTTTGCGGGTGATTATCTTGTTGCAGGCGCAGTAATAGCAGATAGAGTCGCAGAATGGCAGGTGCAGGTATAATGACACCGGTCTGAGGGAGCGTTGGCGACCGCGGTTTTCAAGAGTTTGGTGGTACGCCGCCTCGTCGAACGCCTCGACAAAGCGGTCGGCGGTCGGATACGAGGTGTAGCGCGGACCAGGTTTGTCAAAACGCGACAGCAGATTTGGATCGATATCCAGTTCATCCGGGTTTTGTTGGTGAAATTTTTGCACGGTCACGGACTTTCCCGGAAAAAATAAGGGGTTACATGAACGCGCCGGTAGCCAAGGTCAACCTCAAGCAACTCCAGACGCATTGTTCCACTTGCAGCCTGCGTGAATTGTGCCTCCCCATGGGACTCAGCGAAGAGGAGGTCGAGCATCTCGACCGGCTCGTGTCCAACCGGCGCCAACTCAAACGCGGTGACTGTCTTTACCGCAACGGCGATGCCTTCGCCTCCATTTATGCGGTGCGCAGCGGGTTTTTCAAAAGTCGCGTGACCAGCGATGACGGGCGCGACCAGGTCACCGGTTTTCACATGCCCGGAGAAATCATCGGCATGGATGGCATCGGCACGGAGCGCCATACGCTGGACACCGTCGCCCTCGAAGACAGTGAAGTCTGCGTCATCCCGTTCGCGCGGCTGGAAGAAATTTCCCACGAAGTAAAAAACCTGCAACGGCAGTTCCACAAGGTCATGAGCCGCGAACTGGTGCGTGACCAGGGCGTCATGATGCTGCTGGGCACCATGCGCGCCGAGGAACGCGTTTCGGCCTTCCTTATCAACCTGTCGCAAAGGTTTCTCGCGCGCGGCTGGTCCCCGTCCGATTTTCACCTGCGCATGACGCGTGAGGAAATCGGCAGCTACCTCGGGCTCAAGCTCGAAACGGTCAGCCGCCTGTTTTCGCGCTTCCAGGAAGAGGGACTCGTGTCTGTGCAGCAAAAACATATCCGTATTCTTGACGTGCCCGGGTTGAAAAAAATAGTCGGTCAGGAGCCTTGTTGATTTTGTTGTTCTAGCGGTACACCACCACCGGAATCTTCGAATGGGTCAGCACCTGGTTGGTCACGCTGCCCATCAGTAAGCCGGCAATGCCGCGACGCCCGTGCGAGGCCATGAAAATCGCATCGCATTTTTTCTTCTTTGCCGTGGCGACGATGCCCGCGTAGGGAATGATGGCCTTGGCTGATACGGTTTCACAGGCAACGCCTGCTGCGACGGCCGCCTTCTTTATCGCCGCCAAGTTTTTGTCCGTCAATTCCTTTGCCTGGCGTTCCAGGTTGTTGGTCATGCGCTTTGGCAGCATGTAGCCCTCAGAGTAAGCGTAGCGGATGGTCTCCTCCAGCGCTTGATATACGACCACTTTCGCACCGACCGCCGCGGCGAACTCGATGCCGGCTTTGACGGCCTTGGCGGCGATTTTGGAACCGTCGGTGGGGATCAGGATATTTTTGAACATGGTGGTTTCTCCTCTGACAGCGTTATGGAATCCTGCGTTGATGTTGCTTTTATGTTGCGTTGATGTTGCGTTGATGTTGCTTTGATGTTGCTTTGATGTTGCCTTGATGTTGCGATAACAATGTTGGCTAGCAGCCCCCGGACTCAGAGCGCCTCGGACAACCCGCCGGGCGCTCGGCGCCAAGCAGGGGGCAGCGGTTTATTTCGGAAGCTGAGCGCTGCAGCAGGCAGGTCATGCCACTGGCGCAGGCGCCTAGCGTCCAGAAAAAGAAAAAACCCAGGGTGTAGGCGCCCATGCGCCCGAGTTCCAGAGACTCGCCAAACAGGTGCATATCCGCAGGGTCGAACACAGTGAAGACGACGCCGACAGCGGGGATGGCGATAAAAAATGCCGGCCACAGAACCCAGATCAGGCGCTGCATCATTTTGCCGCCCCACCCGTATTGGCCTGGGCATGAGGTTGTGCCCGCGCAAGCGGGGCTTGGGCACTCTGCCCCAGTGAGACCTGATCCTGTTTGCTGCGCCATGCGCCGACCAGACGCCAGCCTGCCTCGCGGTCTTCCAGTTGCAGGCGCCAGGTGCCATCGCCGGTGGCCTGCAGGGGCGCCTCATAAAGGCCGGCGGAAACTCGTTTCAATGCGATGCTCTGGTCGCGCCCGGGGAGGGTGGGGTGGAGCAAGGAGAGTCGCAGTGACGCGGTCGGGCTGTCTTGTCCGATCAGCGTAACGCGAACCCGGTCGCGGCCGGGATTGAAAAGGATGTCGGCCGACAGGCCCAGCGTGGTGGCTTTTTCGTCACGTTGCAGGGTCTGGTTGATGACTA
>CAMDRY010000447.1 GCA_945906975.1 Bordetella parapertussis
CGAACCTCGTACAACATGATCATCTACGAGGCGCTCGACTTCACCGTGGGCCTGTTCAACAGCGCCGGCGAAACCCTGTCCATCGGCCTTGGCCTGCCCACCTTCATTCGCGGCATGAGCGACGTGGTCAAGGCAAAAGTCGCCCATTGGGGCTTGGAGGGCATACACCCGGGCGACATCCTGCTCACCAACGATGCCTATACCACCGGCGCGCACCTGAACCACCTGACCTTTTCCATCCCGGTGTTCCACAAGGGACGCATCGTCGCATTCTCGACCTGCATGGCGCACTGGCAGGACATCGGCGGCATCCTCAACGGCATGACCACCGATATTTTTTCAGAGGGCCTGCAGATTCCGCTGGTCAAGTACCACGTGCGCGGCCGGCTCAACGCCGAAATGCGCAATCTCATCCTGATGAACGTGCGCCGCCCCGACCGCGCAATGGGCGATCTTGAAGCGCAATTGTCGGCCTGCCGTGTCGGCGCGCGGCACATGGAGGACATGCTCGCGCGCCACGGCCTGGAGACGGTGCTCGCGAGCATCGAGCAAATCATGAACCATAGCGAAGCGGAGGCGCGCGCCCGCGTGCGCGCCATGCCCGATGGCGTCTATGTCGCCGAATCGCAAATGGACGACGACGGCATAGACATCGACCAGCCGGTGCCCATCCGCGTCAAGGTGACCATCAGCGGCGGCGAGATGACCGTGGATCTGTCCGGCGTCAGTCCGCAGGTGAAGGGTTTCTACAATTCGGGCGCCGGCGTCGCCTGCGCGCAGGTCGCATTCAAGTGCCTCACCCTGCCCCGGGACAAGCCCATCAACGATGGCAGCTTCCGCCCCCTCAAGGTCATCGTGCCGCCCGGAACCGTCGTCAGCGCCACGCATCCGGCGCCCATGCGCGTGTGGATGACTTATCCGATGACACTGGTCGACACCATCTTCAAGGCGCTGGCGCCGGCCATTCCGGACGATGTCATCGCCGGCCACCACGCCGACCTGCTAATAGCGAACGTCAATGGCATTCACCCGCGTGACGGCCGCCTGTGGATTTACCTGGGCGGCTTGATCGGCGGCGGTTGGGGCGCCAAGTCGGACGAGGATGGCGCCAATTGCACCGTCTGCATGAACGATGGCGACACCCACAACGGGCCCTCGGAGCAGGTCGAGAACAAATTTCCGCTGCTGGTCCGCCACTACCGCCTGCGCCAGGATTCGGGTGGCGCCGGTGAATTCCGCGGTGGACTGGGCGCCGAAACCGAAGTCATGGCCTTGTCGCTGATCAATTACCAGACCCGCACCGACCGCGTGAACAACCCACCCTGGGGCCTCAAGGGCGGCGGACCGGCGCTCGGCAACCAGATTGGCATACGCCACAAAGACGGCAAGGAGACCGTTTTCCCCGGTGGCAAAGTCAATACCAAGCTCGCCGCGGGCGAGTCCTACATTCTGCGCTCTGGCGGTGGCGGCGGTTTTGGTGATCCGAAAAAACGCTCGCGCGAATCGGTCCTGCGCGACCTGCGCCTGGGCTATATTTCCGCCGCTGCGGCCAAGCGCGATTACGGCGTGACTGCGACGACGGATACGCCTGCCGCAATCGGCGCGCAACCCGCAGGAGGCAAACATGCCCGCCGTGCTTGAACGCGCCCGCCGCGGCGCCGCTTCTGCGCCAAAAAAATCCGTCAAGGCCGCAGCGTCAAGGCCGCGTGACGCCAGCGCCATCGCCATCGCCATCGAGGCGATGCATTTGCTCGGACGCTGGCAGCGCGTCAGCCGCCGCCACCTGGCCTTCACCATGGGCTGCGCCTGCGCTTATGGGGCGGCGGTCGACCTGCGCGATTTTGACGGCATGATTCTTGACTATTTGCTGCAAAAATTTTCCGCGACCGCAGCCATGCCCGCTTTCATCCGCAAGCACGCCGGCATTGCGGCGGCCGGCTCGGGCAGCCTGAACGCCTTGTTGCGCGCCATCGCCGGTGCGCAGAACCCCCTTGCCGCGGTCTGTTCGGACCAGCTGCTGCAGGCGATCAGCGTCAGCATTGCCTCGTTGGAGGAGCAACATGCGCGCTGAGCGTAACCTCGTATTCACCTTGCAAACCACCGCGTCGATTTTTTTGAGCATGGAATAAAAAATTGCTTTCCACAGGAGGATTATCTTGAAAATATTTCTACACTTGCTGGCAGCCGGGTTTCTCTCCATCGCAGCGTTCAAGGCGGATGCGCAAACTTATCCCAACCGCGTCGTGCGCGTGATCGTTCCCTACCCGCCCGGGGGCACCGTGGACACCGTGGCGCGCGTCGTGGCACAGCGATTGAGCGAGCAGCTCGGGCAATCCTTCATTGTCGAGAACCGCGCCGGTGCCAACGGCGTGATCGGCAGCGACGTCGTCGCCAAGGCGACAGCGGATGGTTACACGCTGCTGGTACAGGCTTCGACCTTCGTCACCAATCCTATCCTGCTTAAAAACCTGCCCTACGACATGATGCGCGACTTCACGCCGATCTCAAAAATCGGCTCGGTGCCGCTGCTGGTCACCGCGTACCCGGGCGTGCCGGCGGCAAACCTGAAAGAATTCATCGCGCTGGTGCGGGCGACGCCGGAAAAATACACCTTCGCCGCGCCACCGACAGGTTCGGCCGCACACCTCGCCGAGGAAGCCATCAAGAGCGGCGCCAAGCTTGCCATCCAGCTCATTCCCTACAAGGGCACCGCACCGGCACTGGCCGATGTCATGGGTGGGCACGCCAGTGCCATGATAGATGCACTGCCCTCCTCCTATCCACCGGTCAAAAGCGGCAAGCTCAAGGCACTGGCTGTCACCAGCCCCAAACGCATTGCCTTCATGCCCAACGTGCCCACTGTCGCCGAGTCCGGTCTGCCCGGATTCGACATGGTCTCCTGGTACGGCGTATGGGGGCCGGCCAACCTGCCCAAGGATCTGGCAAAAAAAATCGCCATCGAGGTGGGCAAGGCGGTGATGTCACCGCTTGCCACCGAGCGTCTTGGCGACCAGGGCTTTGACGCGGGCGGCACGACGCCGGAGGAATTCGCGACATTCCTCGATCAGGAGTTCGTAAAGTATTCGCGCGTGATCAAAGAGGCCAACATCAAGGCCGAGTAATTTTCCACGCCTCCCGGGCAGTCGCGCCCGGGCGCGGTGGTGAAATGGCTGGAAAGGCCCGCCCCCATCAACCAATCGCTCTAAAAAATCACCCCC
>CAMDRY010000448.1 GCA_945906975.1 Bordetella parapertussis
GTTGCCGCTGGAGTAAAAGTTGACCTTGCCCGAGTTGGCCTTGGAGTAGGCGATTAACTCACCGATATTTTTTACCGGCAGCGACGGATTGACATAGAGCAGGAAGGATACCGAAGACACCTGCGTGAGCGGCGCCAGGTCGCGATCCATGTTGAAGGGCAGGTTGGGGATGAAGACCGGGTTGATGCTGATGTTGCCTGTGGTGCCGAAGAAAATGGTGTGTCCGTCCGGCGCCGATTTGGCGACAAAGTCGGTGCCGACCACGCCGCCGGCGCCCGGCTTGTTCTCGACGATGACCGGCTGGCCCAGCGCCTCGGACAGTTTGGGCGCCATGATGCGCGCCACGATGTCGATGCCGCCGCCTGGCGGGAAGCCGATGACGATGCGCACCGGCTTGGTCGGAAACGCCTGCGCCTGCGCATTGACGGCAAGGGGCAACAGCAGTGCGATCGAAATCAGGATGGAATGGAGCAGGCTGGGCATGGCGTTCCTTCAGTGTGGATATTTTGAATTGACATATTTTTCCAAATGGTAGGATAATTTAACGTTCCGTACAACCTCCCGCCGCCATGAGCCAACAGACGATTCACGTATATGCCGGCACGGCCGGCCACTCCGGATGGTTCAGTGAGGATTGTGGCGAGACCTGGGTCCATCCAAACAGCCACTCGGGCATGTATCTTGAAGCACGCGTCTGGGCCATTGCCAGCCATGTCGCCACGCCGGGCTATTTGTTTGCCGGTACCGACATGGGGGTGTTCCGCTGGGACGAGGCCCCGGCGCGCTGGACGCCGCTGCCTTCGCCGATGCAGGATGTCTGGGCCATCGTGCAGGATCCTGAAAACGCCGATGTGCTGATCGCCGGCACGCGGCCTGCCGGTTTTTACCGCTCGGCCGATGCCGGCAAGAGCTGGGAGAAGCTCGACGCACCCGGCATCAGCCAGTTCTCCGAGGCCAATATGGGGCCGACGCGGGTCACCCAAATCCTGTTCGATCCGGTGGTGCGCGACACCGTCTGGGCGACGGTCGAAATCGGCGGCATTTATCGCAGCACCGATCGCGGGCGCACCTGGGTGCTGCTCGACAAGGGGCTGGTATCGGGCGACGTGCACGGCATCGCCGTTGTGCGCAACGACAACGGCTCGTCCACGGTCTTTGCCACCACCAATCGCGGCTTGCACCGGAGTACCGACCGCGGCCAGACCTGGCAGTTCCAGGAACTCGATTCGCCCTGGCAATACACGCGCGCCGTGGTGCCGCGACTGGACAACCCGGCCATTGTGTTTCTGACCAACGGCAACGGGCCTCCGGGCAATGACGGCCGCCTGCTGCGCAGCCGCGATTTTGGCTCAAGCTGGGAGCAGGTGCCGCTGCCGGGCGAATTAAATAGCACGCCCTGGTGCGTGGCCACACATTCGTCCGATCCGATGCGCATTTTTGTCTGCACCAACCTTGGCCAGCTGTTTCGCAGTGAAGACGGTGGCGAAAGTTTTGTCCGCCTCGAGCACGAGTTTGGTGAATTACGCGCGCTGCACTGGCGCCCTCTTGCCGCGGGCGCGCGGCAGGCGCCGCATGCCATCACACGCCCCATGGTGAAGGCGGCGAAGCTGGCGCAGGCAGCCGCCGGTGCTGCTGTTTGAAATTTGCTGTTTGAGGGTCGACATTTGACCTTTGACCTTTGACGTTTGACATCCTGATTTAACCCCGTGATCAATACCCTGATGCCTTACGCGCGCGGTGCGCGTCCCATCCTATTTTCAACCGGAGCAAGCTGATGACCAGCGCGCTGTTTTCCCCTATCACGCTGCGTGGCGTCACGCTGCCAAACCGCATCGCTCTTTCCCCCATGGCGCAGTACAGCGCCGTCGATGGTGCATTTACCGAATGGCATCTGGCGCATCTCGGGCATATGTCTTATTCGGGCGCGGGCCTGATCATGACCGAGGCGGTGGCGGTCGAGGCGCCCGGTCGCGGCTCGCACAGTTGTCCGGGCATTTATGCCGACAGCCAGGAGCCGTCGTTCAAGCGCGTAGTCGATTTTTGCCGCCACTACGGTAGTGCGCGCACCGGCATCCAGCTTACCCACACCGGGCGCAAGGGCTCCATTCGCCTGCCTTGGGCGGGGCGCGGCCCATTACCCGAAGCCGAGGGCGGCTGGCAGGTGGTGGCCCCTTCGCCATTGGCCTTTGATGCCGCCAGCCCGGTACCCAGGCAGCTCGACGAAGCCGGCCTCGCACGCATCAAGCAGGGTTTTGTAGCGGCCGCCGTGCGTGCCGTGCGCGCGGGCTTTGACATCATCGAATTGCATGGCGCGCATGGTTATTTGCTGCACCAGTTTCTCTCCCCCCTGTCGAACCAGCGTGATGATGCCTACGGCCGCGACGCCGCGGGCCGCATGCGTTTTCCGCTCGAAGTGGCGGAAGCGGTGCGAAAAGCGATTCCGGATGAGCGTGTGCTGGGCATGCGTATCAGCGCCAGTGACTGGGCGGAAGGCGGTTTCGGACTGGAGGACGCGGTGACTTTCGCCGCGGCGCTCAAGGCGCTTGGCTGTGATTACGTCTGCGTATCCAGCGGCGGCCTGGTTGGCACGCAGCAGATCAAGGTGTCACCCGCTTACCAGGTGCCGTTTGCCGCCGCAGTGCGCGCACGCACCGGCATCGCCACACGCGCCGTCGGTTTGATCACGCAGGCGCAGCAGGCGGAGCAGATTGTCGCTTCCGGGCAGGCCGACATGGTCGCGCTGGGCCGTGCCCTGCTCGACAATCCGCGCTGGGGCTGGCACGCTGCCGAGGCTTTGGGCGTGAAGCCGGCGTATCCGCAGCAATATGAGCGCGCAGGCGCGGCGGTATGGCCCGGTGCGAAGATCGTGCGTCCTGTGAGCCTGCCGTCCTGAGCAAAGGAAAAACAATGAGCGTCGCTGCGCGCATCGGCCTGATGGTGCCGATTAACAACACCACCTTTGACGATGAGATCCGCGCCTGGCTGCCGCCCGGCGCCACCTGCACCACGCTGCGTATTCCGCGCGGCAAGGGCTTGCTCACGCCTGAGACCCTGCCCGCTTACAAGGCGCAGGCGCTGGCGCTGGCCAAGCAATTTGCCACGCCGGACATCGATGTGGTCGCTTACGGCTGCACCGCGGCCGGGTTTATTTCCGGCCCGGCCGGCGATGCGCAGCTCGCCGCCGAACTGGCCCAGATCACCGGCAAGCC
>CAMDRY010000449.1 GCA_945906975.1 Bordetella parapertussis
ATCCAAGCGCAATCCCGCGCAGAAAGCGTGCATGCCCGCGCGCAAGAGCGAAACAAAACTCATCGGTGAGGAAGGTTCCGTGGGTGTGTCCGACATCGAGCAACTTGATCGACTTTTTACCCAGGGGAATGGCGTCGTTGATCGTGTGCTGAACGTCCGGGGTTTTAAAGCGAAAATAATAGATCAACTTGATCGACAGTCCCAGCAACAGCAACATCATTACAATCATGCTCTGCCCTTGCACCGAAGCACCGTGATATGAAATAAACGGTAAGGTAAGCAATGCGCCCGAATATATCCCCAACGATACGTATGCTGCAGGGACAAGACGCGTGTGCCAGCGCGGAATCGTTTTCAGGCAGGCGTAAATCATTCCGGTGCAAAACAACACAGCCAACGCGAGCAAAGCGAGTAAAAATCCCACTGCGTTTCTGGCAACTGAAGCCCCACCGGACAACAACACGGCATAGACCAGCGCCACCGGGTAAAGCGCCAGCGCCAGCACGCCTTCGCGGGAAAGCCACGAAGTGCGGAACTGGGAAAACGCCCGCCATGCATTTTTGGGATTCGCCAGGTGCAGCGTCGAGGAAAGCAGGCCTGCCGACGTCAGACCCATGCCCAGAGCAAGCATGGGCAACATCGCATTGGCGGGAACGCCCCCGCCTATCGTCATCGTATCAAGCAGCACCATCCAGAACAGCAAGCCCAGCCCGGCACCGGAACTGACGGTAAAGAAAATTACTGATAATGCAGGACGCATTCAGGCCGCCTTCGATCCACCCGCCCACTCACGCAACAGCTGAGTCAGCGATTTTTTAGGGTATTCCCGGACATCCACCGCAATCTCCGGCGTCTGACGGGGAGCCAGATACTGGTTGACCGGCTTATAGCCCAGATCATCAAGCATCGGCGGCATGCCACGCGCAGCCGCCGCCTTCGCAACTTCGGACTGAGGATTGTCGAAGTCGCCAAACATCCGGGCGCTGGTAGGACAGGCGAGAACGCAAGCGGGTTGCCGGTCCGCCGCAGGCAGGAGTTCGTCGTAAATACGATCGACGCACAGGGTGCACTTCTTCATCACTCCCGCGGTCTGATCCAGCTCCCGGGCACCGTACGGACAGGCCCAGGCGCAATAATTGCAACCCATGCATTTGTCCGGGTCAACCAGCACTATGCCGTCGTCGCGCTTGTAGGATGCTCCCGTGGGGCATACGGTCACGCACGCCGCGTCTTCACAATGCAGGCAGGACATCGGCACGTTGACGGTCTTGTTTTCCGGATAAGTGCCGTATTCAAAACTGCGGATGCGGTTCAACCATGCGCCGGAGGCCTCCTTGCCGTAGGGATCGTAATCGGGCAAGGGCCCAGCCATGAGCGATTCACCGTTCCACTCCTTGCAGGCGACCGCACAAGCATGACACCCGACACAGGTGTCCAGGTCTATGGTCAGTCCAAGCCTCATTTCTTCCCCTCTTTAAACTGCGGCCACACGCCTTCTTCACCAGGCGCCGCCTTGGTAATGCGCACCTTCAGGTCGTACCATGCGGCCTGTCCGGTGATCGGATCACTATTGGTGAGTTTTCTGTCCCCCGGCTTGCTCGGGAGCTGCTCGCCGATCAGATGGTTGAGCAAAAAACCATGCGTGGTTTCACTCGCACCGGCTTCCAGCGCCCAGGCCCCGCGCTGCTTGCCAATCGCGTTCCAGGTCCACACCGTATTCGCCTCCACCCCCTCCATGGTTTTCAACTGGCAGCGAATTTTTCCCAGATGCGACTCCACCCATACCCAGTCCATGGATTGCAGGCCTTGCGCGCGTGCAGTGGCCTCGTTCATGTACAGGAAATTGCCCGCCATAATCTGGCGCAGCCACACGTTCTGTGTGTCCCATGAGTGGTACATGACCATAGGGCGCTGCGTGATAGCGTGGAACGGGAACTCTTTTTCGTCAACCAGGCCACCTTCCAGATTGGGATACCAGTCCGGAAGTGGATCAAAGTGCTCGGCAAGACGAGACTTGTCGACCGGATCAGTTGGACGCGGCCCCTCGTAAAGCCCTTGACCGGCGAGTCGGAATTTCTGCAACGGCTCGGAGTAGATCTGCATGATGATCGGCTCCACTTTCGAAATAAAAGTCGCCGCCACCGCTTTTTCCTGATAATCGCGGTTCCAATGCCGCATCCATTGCTCGTTTTGCGCCCAGTGATGCGTGAAGAATGCCCCATTCTCCTTGTAGCGCTCCCACTGCTGCGGATTGGGCTCGCCGCGCAGCGATTTTGAGCCATCCTTGCCCCGCCACCCGGCAAGAAAACCGATACCCGGCGCTTTTTCGTAATTGATGATGAAATCGGTGTAGCCCTTGAATTTCGGCGCCCCCTCCGGATTGGTGAAGGCGGGAAATTTCAGACGCCCCGCCAAATCAACCAAAACCTCCTGCCACGGCCGCACATTGCGGTCGAGATCGACCACCGGATGCCTGATCGCATCGGCGACGGTGTCCGCCTCCGAGATTGGCCGGTCGAGCAGCGAGATGGTGTCGTGCCTCTCTAGGTATGTGGTGTCGGGCAGGACTAGATCGGCAAAATTCACCGTCTCCGATTCAAACGCATCGACCACAACGAGAAACGGAATTTTGTGCTCGCCGGCATTCGGGCCGCTGCTGTGCTTTTCGCGCAGCATGTCCTGCACGCCGGAGGTGTTCATCGTCGAGTTCCATGCCATATTGGCCATGAACAGAATCAAGGTATCAATCGAATACGGATCGGCATTGACCGCATTGGTAATGACCATGTGCATCGCGCCATGTGCCGCCAGTGGAGACTCCCAGGAATAAGCGTGGTCAATTCTCAGCGGCGCGCCATTGGCATCAATGGCCAGATCCTCCGGCCGCATCGGAAACCCCAGCGGCGTTTTGCCCAGCGGCGTATTCACCGCATTAATGACTGCGGCGTCGTTTTCAGGCAGCTGATGCGGAGGAATGGGTTTGGGGAATGGCGCCCGCGCACGGAAATTACCCGGGCCTTCCAGCGCGCCAAGCAGCATTTGTATCAAATGCAGCGAGCGGCAGGTCTGGAAGCCGTTCGAATGGGCCGAGATGCCGCGCATCGCATACATCGACACCGGACGTCCGACCACTTTGTCGTGTTCCTTGCCCCAGACATCGGTCCAGCGCACCGGAATCTCCACCGTCTCCTTGAATGCGATCGTCGC
>CAMDRY010000450.1 GCA_945906975.1 Bordetella parapertussis
GCCGGGCACGGCGGACGCAGCCATGCGCTGGCGGCACGCGTCAGCGACAAGCGCGAATTCGCCGGCGCCTGGGAGTACGTGCTCGATGAGGCGATCTTCACTTCGCCGGCGCATCCGCAGTGGGGCGGGGCAGCGCTTATCGACGAGCACGGCCTGTTGTGCGGCATCGGCTCGCTGCTGTTGCAAGAGGGCGAGGCAGGCAAAGCGACCCAGGGAAACATGGTCGTACCCATTGACCTGCTCGAACCGATACTCGCTGACATGCTTAAATTTGGCCGTCCGCGGCGTCCGCCGCGCCCCTGGCTGGGCCTTTACGCCGCCGAATCAAACGGGCAATTGCTGGTGACCGGGTTGGCCGCCGGCGGGCCGGCCGAGCGCGACCGCGTGCAGGCGGGCGACCTGTTGATTGAGGTCGCCGGTGAGCGGGTGAAGGGGCAGGCGGATTTTTTTCGCAAGGTCTGGCAACTGGGCGCGGCCGGCGTGCAGGTGCCCCTGACGGTGGGGCGTGCCGGTGATGTGCTGCGCCTGTCGGTGCGCTCCGGTGACCGGCAGGACTTTCTCAAAAAACCTTTTTTGCACTAGTGTCGTTCGGCGGCGCGACCCGCGCTGCGCCACTGCACCAGCAGCGCCAGCACCGGTGCGCAGACGATGATGCCGCACACCGCGAGCCAGCCCGATTGTGCCAGCGCCATACTCGCCACAAAGGCACCCACTGCGTTGCCGCCCCACACCGACGCCGAAAAAATCGTGTTTGAACGGCTGCGCGCCTCAGGTGCGATGGTGTTGATCAGGGTTTGATTGGCGACCATGGCGGCGCGCAAGCCGCAGTCGAGCAGAATCGCCCCGACCACTACGGCGGCGACCTGGCTGCCGGCAAAGGCAAAGCTCACATAGGCGGCGATCACCAGGCAGATGCCGGTGGTCACCACCGGCGTCACGCCGCGCCTGTCCATCCAGCGCCCTGCAGGTCGTGCGATCAGTATCCCGGCGGCCCCCGGTATGCCCATCAATCCGGCCTGTGCCGGCCCGAACTGGTGGTATTGGAGCAGCATCGTTGCGATGGTCGCCCAGAACCCGCCGTAGGTCATGCCCAGCATCAACTGGATGATGGCAACGCGGCGCAGCGCCGCATGCTCGCGCAGCAGCGCGCCGATGGAACGCAGCAGCGCGAAGTAATTCAGCCCAGTGGTGGCCGGCGAACTGGGCAGGTGCCGGTAGAGCACCGGCAAGAGCAGTAGCAGCGTGGCGGCGCTAAACACATACATCCAGCGCCAGCCCAGGCCCGCCGCGACAAAACCGCCGGCGACACGCGCGAACAAAATGCCGGTGAACAGCCCGGTCAGGAGCGTTCCCACGGTGCGGCCGCGGTTGCTGATGTGGGTCATTTCAGCGACCATGGGAATGACATTCTGGCTTGCGGAGGAACAGCCTATCCCCAACACAAACGATGCGCCGGCGAGCATCGCGAGGCTGGGTGCGCCGGCCATCACCAGCAGCGCCAATATGGTCAGCGAAAACTGCGCCAGAAAAAGTTTGCGCTTGTCGAAACGATCGCCCAGCGGCACCAGAAAAACCGTGCCGGCAAGAAAGCCGGCAAAAGACAGCGTCGCCACCCAGCCGGTGGCCGCGGCATCGGCGCCGAACTCCGCCCCCATGCTGGTGAGCATGGGCGTCTGGAAGTGGATCGTCCCCGAGCAGGCGAACATCGTCACCGTGAGCAGCGCCATAAGGCGCGGCGTCAGGGCCGGGGAGGGGCTGGCAGGCTTAGTCTTGTTGCCGGAGGGCATGGTGGTATGGCATGAGGGCTGTGGTGCGCGGTTGGTGCCGCGGCGGTGCGAACGCAGAGCTCTATTGTAGTGGCTGCGCCGCCTTGCCGGCCCGCTGTCTCGGTGCTTTGCAGCTTTACCGGCTCACTATTTTACTGGCGCACTACCAGGGGGCAGGTCATCCGCTACGGCGCAAAGTTATAAGCCATTTTTAAGACAACTTGCTTGAAACTAAGCGGTTCAAGCTAATTCCAGATTCCGCCGCTTGAAGGGCAAGAGTGCGATGGGTTTGCGGTGGAATACGAACCATAAATTTTCCACTAAACGCTTTTGTGGCGATGGGTTCTGGGGCGACTTCATGACTTTTGCGCATGTCCGCGACGGTCTCTTTTACGAGCCCTCGGATACCTTGTAACGCTTTTTCCGGCGTTTTCTCCAACCAGCTCAAGCTTGGAAACTCCGCACATAGCCCAACATGCTCGCTATCCTCTTCGGACCATGTCACTCGGTATGTATATCGGTCAATTTCCTTATCCATCATTTCTCTCCAGACGGTCTATTGCTAGCAAAACTTGGCGCACCTGACCTGATAGGGCTTTGCTTTGCCTCGGTCATTTTGAATGTTGATGCGAGGATCGCCTTGCCACGGGGTCTTGTAGATTCGGTGACTTGTGCCAGATTGCCTAGGCTTTCCGAAACATTTCTCGCAGACCTTACAAAGGTCGTTGAAGCTAATCCCCTTCGGGTTTTGCCTCATCAGTTTGACGATATCGTCTACAGAAGCCATGAACGAAATGGTATCAATATTGGTACCACTGAGCAAGGATGGGGATTTAGGCTGGAGCCGCTCGCCTATGGCAAATAACGTTCGAGCTAAGCGGGCGACAACGGCAGGACGCCAGGCCCGGGCCTGGTGGCCTGCCGTTGGCGCTCCGCTTGAGCGAGGGGTTAGGCGTCAGCGCGCCACTTTTCGATAACTCTGAGCATCTAGTCGGTTGCACCGCAGATCACTCTAACTGTTGACATCGATGCTCGCTCACTCGCCGCGGAGATATCTCTTGTTCCATCCGCTTCCACAACGTATTTCGTATTCTGAGACTCAAGGAAGGTTTGGATTGACCGAAGACCGATGGCGAAGTTTACGTTTTGAGGAATGTCTCCGGTCGCTCTCACGACCTTGAGTGCGTCAAGTTTGGAAACTACTACACCAATCACCAGGCCTCGATCGTCGATAACTGGACCACCACTATTTCCGGGCTGAACAGGTGTATTTACCTGTACGAATCTAGAGTCACCTCGAATTCCGGAAAGAGAACTGACTGTGCCGGTGGAGACGCCGATTGATGGCGACAAAACTCCCGGTAACGGATATCCAAGGGCGGCAATTGGTTCGGCGAGCCTAGCGGGAGTTGATCTAAAAGAAAGGAATTTAG
>CAMDRY010000451.1 GCA_945906975.1 Bordetella parapertussis
GAAGCCTTCTTCGGCATAAATCTCCAGCCCGCGCTTGATGGTGGCGTTCAGATCGGCGCAGAACATTGGTACGCCGTTGGGCGCCTGCGCGATGGAATCGCCATTGGCATCCAGCAGGCCGATGGAAAAATCCTTGATCTCCGCGGCGATCGGGCTGTAGGCGGTGCGGATCAGGTTGTCGGTCATCTCCATGACGATTGCAACCAGCGCGTTGCGCACCACTTCCAGGGTGACCGGATCGGCCTGGGTGCCTTGCATTTCAGCGGGAGTGTTCATGCTGCTTTTCCCCTGTTGATGTGAATGACGATGAATCCGTGTTCGCTGAGTTCTGCCACATCGCCTGGCCCGACCAGCGTGGTCGCGCTGGCTTCCTCGATGACGGCGGGGCCACTGATGCGGTCCCCGCGCAGCAGGTCCTCGCGGCGATAGACCGGTGTGCTCGCGGCACCCGACCCCATGTTCACACCGCGGTGTGTCACCGCAGGAGTGCCGGTCTTCCTTTCGGCGAGCAGCGGAAAGCCCGGCTTTGGCCGCCGGCCGATGGCGATGACGCGCACGTTCACCACTTCCGAGGGAATGTTGGTAAAGGAGTGGCCAAAGCGCGTCTCGTACAGGGCGTTGAACGCGGCGCGGATCGCCGCAGCATTCGATGCCGACACGGTGTCGCCGCCAACGGCGGTGGTCAGCGTCCATTGCTGGCCAGCGTAGCGAAGATCGAGGTGTGCGCTGCAATCGATATCGCTGTCAGCGACAGCGGCGGCCTTGAGCCTCTGCACGCCTTCCAGTCGCAGTTCGTCGATGACGTGGTTCAGCTTCGCATAGTCGGGCATTGGAAACGGGCGCACGAAGGTGCGCACCAGGTCGTGGCGAAGATCTGCCAACAGCATGCCCAGTGCCGAAAAACACGAGGGCAGCGTCGGCACCACCACACGCGGAATGCCGATATCACGCGCAATGGCCGCAGCGTGCAGCGGGCCGCCGCCGCCGAATGCCACCATGGTGGCCTCGCGCGGATCGACACCTTTTTCGATGGTGATTGCGCGCACTGCCAGCGCCATGTTGGAATTTGCGATGGTCAGCACGCCGGCCGCAGCCGCATCGACCTCAAGGCCAAGCGGCCTGGCAATTTTCTCGTCAAGCGCCTCGCGGGCGGCCGGAACGTCCAGCGCCATTTCGCCGCCGAGGTAGCGCCCGGCATTGATGCGCCCGAGCAGTACGTTCGCATCGGTGACCGTGGGCTCGGTGCCGCCGGCGCCGATGCACACCGGCCCGGGCTCGGACCCCGCGCTGCGCGGGCCGACCTTGAGCGCGCCCAGCGCGTCGCGCCAGGCGAGGCTGCCGCCGCCGGTGCCCACCTCCACCACTTCGATGGTGGGCACCTGCAAGGGATAGCCGTGCACATAACCGCCTACGTAATACACCTGGGACACTTTGGGCACGCCGTCTTCAATCAGTGAACATTTGGCTGTCGTGCCGCCCATGTCGAAACCAATCACCAGGCGCTCGCCGAGTAAAGTACCGATGTGCGCGGCGCCTATCATGCCGGCCACCGGTCCCGATTCGACCATCGCCACCGGATAACGTTTGGCGCGCGCCGCGGTCATCACGCCACCGCTGGATTGCATCAGGTAGAACTGCCCGCCGAAGCCGGCCTGCGCCGTTACCTCTTCGAGCCTGGCGATATAACTTTCCACTTTCGGGCCGACAAAGGCGTTCAGCACCGTGGTCGAGCTGCGCTCGAATTCGCGCCATTCGCGCACCAGCTCCGACGAAGTGCAGATGTAGACATCGGGCAACAAGGCCTGCAGGCGTTTGCGCGCAGCGTCCTCGTGCGCCTCGTTCGCATAGGAGTGCAGGAAGCAGATCGCCAGCGCTTCGAGCTGCTGCTCGCGTACGGCCTTGGCGATGGCGTCGAGACCGGTAAGATCAAGCGGCGTGACTACTGAGCCGTCGGGTGCCACCCGCTCGCTGACTTCAAAGCGCAGGTAACGTGGCACAAAAGGCAGGGGCTTGTCATAGAACAGGTCGTAATTGGCCGGGCGGTTGCCGCGGCCGATCTCGAGCACGTCGCGAAAACCTCGCGTGGTCAGCAGGCCTGTCTTCGCGCCCCTGCGTTCGATGATGGCGTTGATCACCACCGTGGAGCCGTGAAACAGGGTTTCCATATCGGCAATCGCTATGGCCGACTTTTTCACGCATTCCATGATGCCGCCCGAGAGTTCGCGCGGCGTTGAGGGCGACTTGGTGACGACGATGCGGTTGCTATGTAGATCAAAACCCACGAGGTCGGTGAAGGTGCCGCCGATGTCCACGCCGACTGCAAATTTATTTCCCAAAACGCTTCCAATTCCGAATAACGATTAACTGGATTCCGGCATTCGCCGGAATGACGACAGCAGGCGATCCGCGGTATTTTCAACGATCAGCCGGTGATCTGCCGACGGGTCGTCTATTTTCCGAGACGGATTTCCTCCAACAAGGGAAGCAGATACTCACGGAACTTCTGCGGATTCTCGCTCATCGGAAAATGCCCGAGCTGTTCCATGATGGTGGCCTTCGCGCCGCGTGTGACCTTTGGATCCAGGTCGGTTGCGGCCTGGCATGCAAACGCTGCGAGAGCTCTTTGCAGCCGGTCCGCCGGCGCGTGTTGCAGTGCCTCCATCAGGTGTACCCCTGTTTCGCGGGCGCACTTTGTCCGTTGGCGATTCTGATCTCCGCGCGCGCCGCGGCCAGAAGCAGCGATGAGTCCTTGGCGATGCAAAGTCGAGCCCAAACCCAATTAACTACGCGACCGGCGGCAATGGGAGCGGCGCCCACCGTGCCGGCGAACTGCTGAAAACCATGGCGGGAATCAACATGGTTCATATTCCGTATAAAGGTCAGGGGTTGATAGTACCAATTGTACTATCTGGACAAGTGCCAGTGACGTTTATCCAGATGCCGACAATACGCGCCCACATAAAGAGCGGCGAATTGCTCTCCCTCGCCGTAATCAGCGGTGAGCGTTCGAAGGCGATGCCAGATTTGCCCACAATCGCTGAGGCAGCGGGGCTTCCCGGTTTCAAGGTCAACACGTGGTTCGATATTGTTGCCCCCGTTGGAACGCCGAATGGGGTCATTTCTCGCTTAAACGGTGAGATCGGGAAAATCATGCGTATGCCGGAGGTTATAGCATGGCTTGTGCCCCAA
>CAMDRY010000452.1 GCA_945906975.1 Bordetella parapertussis
TGGCCGACAGCTTCACCCGGCCAAGCTCCACCGGTGCCGCGGCCAGGTTGGTCAGCGCCTCGCCCACCGCCATGCGGCCCGAGGCAGGCGCGTCGATCAGCGCCAGCGGCGTGCGCTCGCCCATGGCCATGGCCTCTCCGGCGTACCCCTCAAAGCCGAACAGCGTCGCGGCGCAGTCGGCCACCGGAACCTGCCACGGACCGACAAAAGGGTCTCGAGAACACAGGCCACCGACCGTGCGGTCACCAATCGAAATGAGAAAGGTCTTGTCAGCGACGGCCGGATGACGCAGCACGCGGCGGCAGGCCTCATCGAGCGTGATGGCGCTGAAATCCAGCGGTGGCAGCCGTCGCACCAAGTGCACCACGTCGCGCGTCATGCGCGGTGGCTTGCCCAACACCACCTCCAGCGAAATATCCACAGGCGCGAGGGGACGATCACCCTGGTCCGGATCGGACACCAGCAAGCGGTCCTCTTCGGTTGTTTCACCCAGCACCGCAAACGGGCAGCGCTCACGCTCGCAAAGCAAGCGGAAAGACGCCAGCCTGTCAGGCGCGACGGCGAGCATGTAGCGCTCCTGCGACTCGTTGCACCAGATCTCGCGCGGCGACATGCCCGATTCCTCCGAGGGCGCTGCGCGCAGGTTGACGCGGGCGCCGCGACCCGAGGAGTGGGCGAGTTCGGGTAGCGCGTTAGACAGGCCGCCGGCGCCGACATCGTGGATAGACAGGATCGGGTTGTCCGCGCCAAGCTGCCAGCAGCGGTCTATGACCTCCTGCGCGCGACGCTCAATCTCGGCGTTACCGCGCTGCACCGAGTCAAAATCCAGGTCTTCGGCGTTGGCGCCGGTGTCCATACTCGAGGCGGCGCCACCGCCCATGCCGATCAGCATGCCCGGACCGCCCAGTTGCACCAGCAGGGTTCCAGCTGGCAGCCCGAGCTTTTGCACATGCTCGGCGGCAATATTGCCTATGCCGCCGGCGATCATGATGGGCTTGTGATAGCCGCGCACCACACCGTCCACCTCGGCTTCAAAGCTGCGGAAGTAACCGGCGAGATTGGGGCGTCCGAACTCATTATTGAATGAGGCCGCACCAATCGGACCGTCGAGCATTATTTGCAGGGCCGAGGCGATGCGCGCAGGCTTGCCAAAATCTTTTTCCCAAGGCTGCTCTGCCCCGGGAATGCGCAGGTTCGACACCGTGAACCCGACCAGTCCGGCCTTGGGTTTGCCGCCCCTTCCGGTGGCGCCCTCGTCGCGGATCTCGCCGCCAGAGCCTGTTGCCGCCCCCGGGAAGGGCGAGATGGCAGTCGGGTGGTTATGTGTTTCGACCTTCATCAGCGTGTGCGTCAGCGCGTCATGATACGCATAGGCACCTTTGCCATCCGGGTAAAAGCGTCGAAACTGCGCCCCTTCCATGACCGCCGAGTTGTCCGAGTAGGCGACCACCGTGCCCTGCGGATGGGCCTTGTGCGTTTCACGGATCATGCCAAACAGACTTTCGGCGCGCGGCTTGCCGTCTATCACCCAGGAGGCGTTGAATATCTTGTGACGGCAGTGCTCCGAATTGGCCTGTGCAAACATGGTCAGTTCGGCGTCGGTCGGATTGCGGCCCGCGCCGCTGAAATGGTCGAACAAATAATCGATTTCGTCGGGCGACAATGCCAGCCCCATGTCGCGATTGGCGCGCTCCAACGCGGCCTTGCCGCCAGCGGAAAGGTCGACCACCTCGAGCGGCCGTGGCGCGACGTGACGGAACAAGGCCTGCGCGTCTTCGCGCCGCTCCAACACCGCCTCGACCATGCGGTCGTGCACCAGAGGCAGCACCTGGGCACGATGTTTGGCCAGCGCCGCGGCATCGGAAAAATACCAGGCGCAACCGCGCTCGATGCGCGTCACCGCCTCAAGGCCGCATTGGCGGGCGATGTCGGTCGCCTTGGAGGACCATGGTGAGATGGTGCCAATGCGTGGGGTGACCAGGATCATCGACGGGGAAGCTTCCGCCGCCGCGTCACCATAAGCCAGAATGCGCCCGAGCTTGTCCTGCTCAGATACTGAAAGCGGTCGTGTGACTTCGACAAAATGCCAGAAACAGGTGCTACGGACAGAGAGTCCGGCCGTCGCCAGACCGGCGAGGCGTGCGTTGAGCTTGTCGAGTCGAAAGGCGGAGAGGGCTGCTCCGCCGCGCAGAGTAAGGATGTCCGGCATTTGCGCTGCTTTTAAAGCGCAATTATAACGGTGATTGCACTATCAAGTGATGAACCGGCGGGGCGGCGTGGTGTCCCCATCCCCGTCCATCAGCGCTTTAGCTGCAAACCGTCCTTGACGTTTCCGGACAGCGCCAGACTGGCGCGCGACTGCGTCGGGCCGGAGCGCAGTTCGAGCTGAATCCGGCCGGTGGTTTCGCCGGTCACCCCAACCTCGGCCGCACCGCTCGCCGACATCAGCCCGCCGGCAATACGCAGGTTGCGCAATTGCACCCGTCCGGCATCGACGACCAAGCCGCTATTGAGCTCCGAGAACAGGGTCGAGCCGCCGGCCTGCGTTCCCGATTGCTGCAGCAGCCGTGTAAAGTCGATTTTGTTAAGCGTGCCCTTTTCCACTTTCACGCTGCCTTCCAAACGCACTGAGGGGAACAGCATGGCCGGATTGGCCGAGCGCATCGAGTAGGCGCCCCTGCCCTCCAGCTTGCCGCTGGAAAAAACTTGGGGAACAAGCTTAGCCGGATCGAGCAGGCGCACCGCAACCTCGCCGTCCAAGGTCCAATCGGACACCCATTTCAATCTTGCCTTGCCATTCAGACGGCCCTCAAAGGCCTTCGCCTCAAACTCTGAGAGCATCAGCTCGTCGCGCGTGAGCACGCCCTTCGCGGCAAAATCATCCAGGTTGAAAGCAGCGCCAAACGCCGGCGGGAATGTTTTGGCGGCAATTTCAACTTTCACGCCGTCGGACTCGAACATCAGCTGCGCGTTCTGCGACTTGTCCGCAGTCGCAATCCCCAGACGCGTCAGGCGGCCATCGGCTCCCACGTTGCCCTCGAGGTTCAACGGCGGCAGCACCAGGCCTTTCAATTCAAGCTTCAGCGCAGGCAGAACAAAGCGTTCGATGCGCAGTGCCTGCGCATCAAACGGCTTGGCCGCATTGCCCTGATTACCCCATAGCGCGGCGGCGAGCATCGCCG
>CAMDRY010000453.1 GCA_945906975.1 Bordetella parapertussis
TTTGAGGGTGTCGAGGGGGACGCGCATGGCGGCTTTTTCCTTTAACTCAGAACATTTTTATTATTGTCATTGCGAGCGCAGCGACGCAATCTCATGGCATTAGAGCTTAACGACGAGATTGCTTCGCTGCGCTCGCACTGACGGCAACGGGGGGCCGCCACCAGGCGGTAGTTCAAACCCGGCGGCAGTTCAGTAAACCGGCGTGAGCACCGGCTTGCCGGAAAAATGCGCCAGCAGGTTGTCCACCATGAGGTTGCCCATGGCGGTGCGCGTCTCGTGAGTGGCGCTGGCGACATGCGGTTGCAGCAGCACGTTGTCGAGCGCCCAGAAGGCCTCGTCCATTTGCGGCTCCTTCTCGAACACGTCCAGCGCCGCGCCGCCCAGCGCTTTTTCCTGCAGGCATTTCAGCAGCGCCGCCTCATCGATCACCGAGCCGCGCGCGACGTTGATGAGGAATCCCCTGGGGCCGAGCGCCCGGATCACCTCGTCGTTGACGAGGTGGTAGGTTTCCTTGCCGCCTGGCGTGATGACGATCATGAAGTCGCAGTTTTCCGCCAGTTCGATCGCGCTGGGAAAATACGCGTGGGGCGTGTCGGCCAGCTTGTTACGGCTGTGGTAGCGGATGTCCATGTCGAAGGCCGCCGCGCGCTTGGCGATGGCGCGGCCGATGCGACCGTAGCCCAGTATGCCCAGGCGCTTGTGCGAAACGCTGGTGGCGAGGGGCATTGGGCCATTCAGCCATTTGCCGGCGCGCACATAACTGTCGCCCTGCACGATGTTGCGCGAGATGGCGATCATCAGGCCGATGGCGATGTCGGCGACGCAGTCGTTGAGCACCGCCGGCGTGTTGGTCACCGGGATCCTGCGTCGCTTGGCCGCCTCGACATCGACCTCGTCGTAGCCGACGCCGAAGCAGGAAATGACTTCCAGTTTCGGCAGCGCGTTGATCAGCGCGCCGGGCGCGCCGTACTTTATGCCGGTGGCGATGCCGCGGATGCGGCCGCCCACCTCCCTCAGTACCGTCTCCTTGTCCGGCGCCAGCCACAGCTTGTACGCGGTGAATTCGGCATCCAGGCGGTCGAGGGCGCTCTGTTGCATCGGCCCGACGATGAGGATTTCGGGTTTGCTCATGATTTGAATTTGGCCGCCAGCGCATCGGTGGCGCGCGCGAGCAGGCCGATATCGGCGCCCACTGCGGTGAACAGGCAGCCTTCGCCTATCCAGCGGCGCGCGTCGGCCTCAACACCGGTCAGGATGCCCGGTGCCTTGCCGGCCTTGCGGATGCGGCGGATGGCCTCGTCGATGATGGGCATCACCTTCGGGTTGTTGGTTTCGCCCATGTAGCCGAGCGAGGCGTGCAGGTCGGCCGGGCCGATGAACACGCCGTCGACGCCGTCCACGGCGGCGATTTTCTCGAGGTTGTCGAGGCCGGCCTGGTTCTCGATCTGCAGCAGTACGCAGATTTCATCCTGGGCGTGCTTGGGGTAGTCCTTGACGCGACCAAAGCGCGTCGCACGCGTGGTGCCGGCGACGCCGCGCACGCCGGCCGGCGGGTAACGCGTGTAAGCGACGGCACGCTTGGCTTCTTCTTCGTTCTGGATGAAGGGGATCAGCAGCGTCTGCGCGCCGATGTCGAGGTAGCGCTTGATGGTGACCATGTCGTTCCAGGGCACGCGCACCACCGGGTGCGAGTGATAGGGTGCGGCGGCCTGCAATTGCGTGAACACCGATTCGATGTCGTTGGGCGAATGCTCGGTATCGAGCAGCAGCCAGTCGAAACCGGCGCCCGCCACCACCTCAACCGCAAAATGGTTGGACAGGCTGCACCAAAGACCGATTTGCTGCTGGCCCGACTTGATGGCGTGCTTGAATTTGTTTTTTGGAATATCCACGGTGACTCCCTGGGTGGTGTTGTTTGGGTTCAGACGAATTGCACCGAGACGCTGCCCAGCGGGCCGAAGTCGCCGTGCAGGGTGTCGCCCTTTTGTGCGAACACGACGCGGGTGAAGGAGCCGGCGAGAATGAGGTGACCGGCTTCCAGGGTTACGCCGTTCCTGCCCAGGCGGTTGGCAAGCCAGGCGACGCCCAGGGCCGGGTGGCCGAGCACACCGGCGGCGAGGCCCGTCTCTTCGATTTCGGAATTGCGGTACATGATGCCGCCGACCCACCTGAGGTCCACGTCCATCGGGCCGACCGGACGGCCGCCGATGACGATGCCCGCGGCCGCGCCGTTGTCGGAAACGGTGTCGAAAATCTTGCGCGGGTTGACGATGCGCGCATCGACGATTTCAAGCGCGGGCACCACGTATTCGGTGGCGCGCAGCACATCAAGCAGGCCGATGCCCGGGCCCTTGAGTGATTTACCCAGCACGAACGCCAGTTCCACTTCGACGCGCGGCACGCAATAGTCGGCGTGGTTTACCTTGGCGCCGTCGGCCAGCATCATGTTGTCGAGCAGGTGGCCGTAGTCGGGTTCGTTGATCTGCGAGGAAGCCTGCATCGCCTTGGAGGTGAGGCCGACCTTGTGGCCTATCAACTTGGCGCCATTGGCGATCTTGTGGTTGGCGACGAGGGTCGAGATGGCGTAGGCGTCTTCGATCTCGATTTTCGGATAGGTGACCGACATCTGCGTCGCCTGCTTGCGGTTTTTTTCCGCCTCGAGCAGGGTTTGCATGGCTTGTTTGCGTTCGGCGTCGGTAAGCATGTGAGGATTCCTTTTTTGCGGATGTGTTGAGGCGGGGAAGGACTGGATTCGGGCACCGGGGGAATATTGTGTTTTGACTGCACCGGACGCGGACAAAATTTTATCACCTAACCGCCGCCATGACGCTGCTGCGGGTGATTTTGTCATACGCTTTCGCCGGTTTTTTTGTGCCGCGTGACCTGGTGTTGGGCGCCGGTGTAGGAAGGCGGCTATTTCGCCGTGCTATACCTCAACTTTGACGCCGCCGCGCCGATGTTTAAGGCATAAATGGCGGTCCAATGGTCGCTTAAAGGCGGTTGTCGTACGACCGGCAGACTCGCCCCGGGTCGCCATGGCACGTCGGGGCGGGTCCTGCATCCCTTGATCATTGTTGAAGGAGCCCGACATGCGCAAGCGTGTTCATTCCTTTGTCCGCTCGGCCTTGTGTGTCGCCGCGCTGTTGTAGTTTGCCTTGTCCGCGTCAGGGCCGCAGGCCG
>CAMDRY010000454.1 GCA_945906975.1 Bordetella parapertussis
TGCTTCAGCCTCATTGAGCAGCCGCAGCGCGGGCGCATCCGGCATCACCGCTTGCGCCAAAACCGCGGCCGCGGTAGCCACCGCGTCAACCGGTGCGGCGCGTAACGCGGCCGCGACCAAGCCTGCCGCAGCACGCGCACTGCGCGCCACTGGAATGTCCAACGCATGCGCCGAGGCAAAACCGGCCTCGACCGGCGTGCCTGACATCGGCAGGATCACCGCAGGCTTGCCGCTTTTCGCTAGTACATCCAGCGCAGAACCCAGCAACAGTTTGGAGCGCTCATCACGCGGCGCGCCGACACCGATCCAGACGGTGGCGTCAATGCCCTCGTCGGCGACGGCGATCTGCAGCGCCGTGCGTGCCGCGTCCGGATCGGAAAACACGCTGCTGCCGACATCGAATGGGTTGGCCGCCTGGATGAATTGATTGCCAAGCGCAGCGCACTGCGACTTCGTCTGCGCGCCCAGCTCCGGCATCGCGAGACCTTCCCGGCTCAGCGCATCCGCCAGCACTGACGCACCGCCACCGGAGAGCGTGTAGACCAGGACGCGCCTTCCCCTGGGGACTAGTGCCCGCCCCAGCATGCGTGCCACCGGTAGCAGGTCCTCGGGCTCCTCGACACGCACCACACCCTCTTCCCTGCAAACGGCGTCAAATATCTCATCCGAACCGGCAAGCGCCCCGGTATGCGAGCGCACAGCCTGCCGGCCCTCCTCGGAAACACCGGCCTTGAACACTGCAATCTGTTTGCCCAATGATCGCGCGCGCCTTGCGAGTGCGACAAAGGCGCGGCCGTCGGACAGGCCCTCTATCATCAATGCGAGGGTTTCGATTTCCCCGCGCTCCAGCAAGAATGCCGCGGCCTCCTCAAGCGCGACGTCCAGCCCGTTGCCGACGTGAATGAACGCCTCGACGCCGATGCCCGCGTCCTCGCCGTTGAGTAACAAGCCGCCGAGCATGGCGCCACTCTGACAGACCACGCCGACAGGCCGGCGGTAACGGAATGCGATGTGCTCGAAAGAGCTGTTGTAGGCGACACAGTAGCGCGCAGCCGCCGATCCGACACCGATACAATTTGGGCCCAGCACGCGCATCGGCGAGCCGACCAGCAGGGTTCGCAAGGCCTGTTCGCGGCGCAGGCCCTCGGGGCCCGATTCCCCCCATCCGGAACTGCAGATCACCACCGACTTGACGCCGGCGCGCCGGCATTGGCCCACGGCATCCAGGGTGGCATCGGCAGGCAGTGCGATCACCGCGGCATCGACCGGCGAGGGCAGCTCCGATAACGATGCCAGACAGGGCACGTCGAACAGCGTGGCGTGGGTCTGCGCGTGCTTGGGATTGACCGCATACATTTCGCCGGGAAAGCCCAGCCGCAGGCAGTAACGCAACCCGCGCGACGCCGGCGCGTTGACGCGCTCCGAGGCGCCGATAAAGGCGACCGAACGTGGCGCGATCATCGCGTCAAGGCTGCAGCGCACCGCCTGCACCGACCCTGCTGCCGCGTTCATCTACATCTTTCCCGCATAGTTGATCTCAAAGGCGGCAGTCGGATCGCTTTGCACACCGTAGGGCGGAATAGGATAACGGATACCGCGCGCGGCCAGCCAGTCGAGGCCGAGGACCACCTCCTCAAGATGCGCCATACGCAGTGCGATCAGCAATTCGTCATCCTGAACACCGCCGAAGCGGCGCTCTGCAAAGCACGGAATCGCCACGCTGGGCTCGCCCGTGGCGAGCCCGCGGCCCCAGGAGTCGGCGCACGCGGTTTCGCCTGTTACGGTGAAATCGCAGCGCACGTAGTTGCGATGCTGCAAGGCGTTGATCAGCAGCATCATCTGTCCGGGTGTCGCGTAGACCAGCACCGAATCTGGCGGGTCTAGCCGCGCCTTGGCAAGCGGCGCCGCGACCACACCCACATACTTACCCGACGGCACGCGCGGCATCTGCGCCTGGTGCTTGCGCGCGCCCTCGACGGTGGCGAACCAGACGTTGTGGAACATGCGGCCGTCGAGATACTTTTCGCCCGGCGCGTTGAGCCCCATCACGCCACCGCAATTGCTGTCCGCCACAACGTTGTCATGCGTCGCACCGAGCGTCCATCCCAGCCATCGCGCCTGGCCTATCAGCTGGCACATGGAAAAGCGCACACCCGGCTTCGGGCGGCGCAAGCCGGTAACGGCGTTCATCGCCTCATGGGTTTCAAACAACTTCAGTGCCAAGGGGTCGCTGCGCAGCCGCAAACCCTTGCATAGCGCTTCGGAGACCGCCTGGTAATCGTGTTCCGCCATTGCTATTTCACCTCGACCTTGAATGACACCTGGCCCCAACTACCGTTGCAAAAGCCCGCATCCTGGCAGCTGAAATGGTTGAACCACATTTCATTCGGATCCAGACCGGAGGCGATGCGGTCGTGCGCCATGGCCGCGTGGATGGTCATCGGTGCGACGGCGTAAATGCACACGTTACATGACTTCACGACGCCGGCGGCACTGACCTCAATGGTGTCGCCTAGCTTGAAGCCTGCGGCACAGCCATGACTGGCGACCACAGTCGCGACGATGGTCCTGCGGTTCGCCTCGGGCAAGGCCTCGGCGGCGCGCCGCTTGCGATCATCGGCCTTGAATGCGGCCAGTTCTTCGTCGGTGTAGCCAAGGCTTTTCTGAAATTTTTCCCAGTTGAAGGGTCGTGCCGCCGGTTTGGCGTCGGCGTCGGTTGTGTCAGACATGGCTGTCTCCTCGTCCGTTTCGGTAAAGCGTGGAAATTCAGAATCCCCGCGCGAGCAGGGACTTCACATAGTCGGTTTGCTGCCCACGCACCTTTTCAGCCACATCGCCGCCCAGCCAGGCTGCCAAATCGACAGTCTCGAAGCGGCCTCGCGCGTAGCGCTCAGACTCCTTGAACGGCGCGGTTGCGTCGATGTAGACCTTGCGGCCGGTGCCGGCCGCATCACCCTCTGCCAGCATGCCACTGACCTTGGCCAGGGGTGACAGCATCAATCCTTCCTTCATATCGCCGCGAGTAATGAGTGCCCACAGCACATCATCGGCGTTGGTAATGTCGATATCGTGATCGACAGCAATGACCCAACCCAGATCGGAGTGCGCCGACAAGGCGCCAAAGGCCAGGTTGTTCTGCAGACCCTCGTCGCGAAAACTCTTGCGGTTGATGCGG
>CAMDRY010000455.1 GCA_945906975.1 Bordetella parapertussis
GAGACGGGACAATCAGGGAACGGGACAATCAGGGAACGGGACAGTCAGGAGACGGCCCAATCGCAGGGGCGCGCACTGGAAAGGGTGTCCAAAGTCGCCGCTGCCCCAATCGCCTTGCTGCCGTCCGCCCTGTCGCCCACGCTGCCACCCGCGCTGCCGCCCACCAGGCAGGCGGTGGCGGCGGCGGTAATTGCCGGTGATTGCGGGTAAAATTGCGCCATGTCGCCGTCACGCACTTATCGCATCGCCCCCAGTCTGTTGTCGGCCGACTTCGCCTGCCTTGGCGAAGAGGTCAGGAATGTCGTGGCCGCAGGCGCCGACCTGATCCACTTTGACGTCATGGACAACCATTACGTCCCCAACCTCACCATCGGCCCGCTGGTTTGTGAGGCGCTGCGTCCGCACACCAGCGCACCCATAGACGTGCACCTGATGGTCAAGCCGGTCGATCGCATCGTCCCGGACTTCGCCAAGGCCGGCGCTGACATCATCAGCTTTCATCCTGAGGCGAGCGATCATATTGACCGCACCATCGGCCTGATTCGCGATGCCGGTTGCAAGGTCGGGCTGGTGTTCAATCCGGCCACATCGCTCGCCTACCTCGATCACACACTGCACCTGCTCGACCTGGTGCTGATCATGTCGGTCAATCCGGGTTTTGGCGGGCAGAAATTCATTCCCGCGGCCCTCGACAAGATCAAGGCGGTGCGCCAGCGCATAGACCTGCAGGTCAAGGCGGGCGGGCGCGACGTCATGCTCGAGGTCGATGGCGGCGTAAAAACCGACAACATCGGCGCAATCGCGCGCGCCGGCGCCGACACCTTTGTCGCCGGCTCGGCCATTTTTGGCGCCGGTGATTACAAAACCACCATCGCCAAAATGCGCGCCGAACTCGCGGCGGTCTCGGCGCTCCCCGCGTTCTGAATGGGGGCTGTCGTCGCGCCTGTCGCTGCGACTGCCACCGGTTCGGCGGCCCCTGTCGCTGTGCGAGCGGTGCTGTTCGATCTTGACGGCACCTTGCTCGACACCGCGCCCGATCTGGCTGCTGCAGCGAACGCGATGCTCGCCGAGTTGGGGCGGCCCGCGGTATCGACCGAAGAAGTCGTGCGCTATATCGGCAAGGGCATTCCGCGGCTGGTCGAGCGCCTGCTGACGGGCAGCCTCGAGGCCAGGGCCGGCGAGACGGAGCTGGCCGAGGCGCGCGCGATTTACGAGCGCCACTACAGCCTCGCCAACGGCAGCGCCGCGGTGATCTATCCGGGGGTGGTCGAGGGCTTGCGCGCATTCGGCGCCTTGGGTTTGCCGCGCGCCTGCGTTACCAACAAGAACGCGGTTTTCACGCACAGCCTGCTCGCGCGCAGCGGGCTCGCCGCGTATTTCGACCTGGTGGTCGCAGGCGACACCGTTGCGCGCAAAAAGCCCGACCCGATGCAACTGCTGCACGCCTGCGAACACTTTGCTGTTCCCCCCGCCGCGGCGTTGATGATAGGCGACTCGATGAATGATGCCCAGGCGGCGCGCGCCGCCGGCTGCCAGATCTGGTGCGTGCCCTACGGCTACAACGAGGGGCGTCCGCCGCAGACGCTAGCCTGCGACCGCCTGGTGGCCTCGATTTACGAGGCGGCAGGTCTGGTCGGGGCAGCCCGCGGAAGCGGGGTGCCATCATGAGCTCAGTGCAGCAGCGCATCGCCGCCATCGCCGCGATTGTCGGGCCGCAAGGTATGGTCGCCGCGGCCGAATCGGCCGCCTATGCCAGCGACTGGCGCAAGCGTTATGTCGGCAAGCCGCTGGCCGTGGTCAGGCCGGCATCGACGGCGGAAGTGGCCGCGCTGATGAAGCTGGCGGCGGCCGAGCGTATCGCCGTCGTGCCGCAGGGCGGCAATACCGGCCTTTGTGGTGGCGCCACGCCGGACGGATCGGGCGCGCAACTCATTATCAATTTGTCGCGCATGAACCGTGTACGCGCCATCGACGCGCTTAATAACACCATGACGCTGGAGGCCGGCTGCACGCTGGCCGCCGCGCAGCAGGCGGCGGAGGGGGCGGGCCGCTTGTTTCCGCTGAGTCTTGCCTCCGAGGGCAGCTGCGAAGTGGGCGGCAACCTTTCAACCAACGCCGGCGGCACAGCGGTGCTGCGTTATGGCAATACCCGCGAACTGACGCTAGGGCTGGAAGTCGTGTTGCCCGGCGGTGCGGTGTGGGACGGCTTGCGCGGCTTGCGCAAGGACAACACCGGTTATGACCTCAAGCACCTGTTTATTGGCGCCGAGGGAACGCTGGGGATTATTACGGCGGCCGTGTTCAAGCTCTTTCCTGTTCCGCAGGGGCAGGCGACGGCGATTGTCGCTGTGGATTCGCCCGACAAGGCGCTTGAACTGCTCGCCTACGCCCAAGCGCGGCTGGCGGAGCGGCTGGTGGGGTTTGAACTTTTCTCCAGTCTTTGTCTTGAGCTGGTGCTCAGGCACTACCCGGCCTGCCGCGCCCCGCTCAGCGGCGCGCACCCGCACTATGTGTTGATCGAGATCGCCGACAGCCGTGACGCCAATGCCGCGCGTGAGCTGATGGAAGAGGCGCTTGGCGCGGCGCTGGAGTCGGGTCTGATCGGTGATGCCGCGCTTGCGGCCAGCGGCGCGCAGTCGCGCGAATTCTGGACCCTGCGCGAAAATATTTCCGAAGCCCAGGCGCATGAGGGCAGGAATATCAAGCACGATGTTTCGCTGCCCGTATCGCGTGTCGCCGAGTTTATTCGCCTCACCGATGCCGCCATCGCCAGGGCGTTTCCGGGTGTGCGCATGGTTTGCTTTGGGCACCTTGGTGATGGCAACCTGCACTACAACGTCTCGCCGCCACCGGGCGCTGATCACGAGGCATTTGCCGCCAATACCGCGGCCATTAACCTGATCGTGCATGACAGTGTGGCGCGGTTTTCCGGCTCGATCAGCGCCGAGCATGGCATCGGCCAGAGCAAGCGCGACGAGCTCACGCGTTATAAGACAAAACTCGAACTGGACATGATGCGCAGCATCAAGGCGGCGCTCGATCCGCTGGGCATCATGAATCCGGGCAAGGTGTTGTAGCGCCGCAGTAAGGGCAAACGCCGCGCTCGCGATCTTAGTCGTCATTGCGAGGAGGCGAAGCCGACGCGGCAATCTTGTGGCATTGCGG
>CAMDRY010000456.1 GCA_945906975.1 Bordetella parapertussis
TGGGCTACCAGCCCCGGTTCGATCTTTTCCGGGGAGTCGCAGAGTTCGCAGAGGAGTTGCGAGCAAAGCCCTAAGCACGGAAAAGCCGGTGCTATTACTCGGTATTTCTTATTTGGTTTCGGGGCAGCGATTGTTTGCCCAGCAAACCCAGGATCAGGCATCGGCAAACACAGGATTTGAAAAAAACGATGCTGTACGCTTTTCACAAGTCCAAAACATGGCCCATTGGAGAAATTTAGCTACCTCCACCCTACCGACTATCTAGCACTGATCCGGCTTGTGGCTGCCAGAAGGGTACGTCTCTCGCGATTTGCACCCCGCACCTTGCGGTGCATCGTTACATTGTCAGGGTCGCTCTTTATTAAGATCCCTAGATTCGCCCGGTGACACGGGCGGTTCCCTCCTTTCCTTTATAGTGGGAACAACTCTCACAAGCGACTTCGTGTCGCACTAGATTTTCTTATCTTTCAACATCGCGAGCACCTGCGCCTGCTTGCTGCTGTCTCGAGTGCGCGGCCTTGGGTCTTCGGCATGCTCTGCTTCGGCGTTGGCAATCACCGCATCGAGTGCGGCCAGGGTGATCGGGGCGCGTGCTGGCGCTGCCCAACGGCAATACCGCGACCTTTACCGCTGACGTGGCGAGTCTCAATCCCTTTGATTTCAGGCCTTCATGCAAACAAATGCACCCCCGACGTGCAATCAGTTCGGCGGCGAATCGCTCGGTTTGATGCCAAGGGCCTTGAAGATGCGCGCCGCATTCTCGCGGTCGGTCTTGTGGAATGCGGCAAATTCTGACGGTGTGTACCCCATGGCCTCCAGATACTGAGACGCGACGAATTCCCTGAGCTTGGGCGTGTTCATGGCGCGGGTGAATTCGGCGCTCAAGCGCTCAGTCACCGGTCCGGGTGTTTTTGCCGGTGCATACATCCCGAAATAACTGGTCAGGCCGGGGTCCGAGTTGTACTCCGCGAGGCTGGGTACGTCGGGTAGAAACGACAGGCGCTTTGCACCCGTCACTGCGAGGAATTTCATTTTCCCGGCCTTGACGTGCGGCAACGCGAGGCCGATGGCGGAGTAGGAAAGCTGCACTTCATTGGATGCCAGCGCGGGAATCGCCGGGCCCAGGCCTTTGTAGGGAATCGAGGTGATTGCAAGGCCGTTCTCGCGCTTGAACCACTCGTAATAGATGGCCGAAATGCTTGCCGGACCCCAGGTGGCCCAATTCAAAGCTCCAGGATTGGTGCGCGCGTGGGCGATGAGTTCCGGCACGCTCGCCGCCGGCAGTGCGCTGTTGGCGGCGAGCACGCCGAAGGTGCGCACCAGCACGGTCACGAAGGAAAAACCATTTTCTGCGTCGTACGGCAATTTGCTGAACTGCAAAGGATTCAACACCAGACTGTCCGAGGTGGTCAGGCAAACGGTAGAACCGTCGGGGGCGGCGGTTTCGCAGGCGGACATGCCAATGAAGGTCGCAGCGCCGGGCCGGTTCTCCACCAGCACCGGTTGCCCGATTTGCCCCGAAACGATTGGCGACGCGGCTCTTGCGATCAGGTCGACCAGGCCGCCCGGGGCAATCGGAACGATGATGCGTAAGGGTTTCGCTGGAAGGGCCTGGGCGCTCGCGACTTCGACGGTCAAGGCGGCAACAAGGCCGAGCAGGTTGCGACTGATACGGGCGAATTGAGTCATGGTATCTACCCCTTGATATGTGCGGTGCGTTGCTCAACCCATTGTTGGGTGGCACCCGGCAAACTGGCCAGTTCCCGTTGCAAGTCTGCGCGGGCCTGAGTGGCAAGACCCAGCACCTGTTGCAGATCGCCGTCATCCGGCTGACAACAAAACTCAAGCCGGATGCCATTGGGATCGAAAAAATACAGGCCGAGCAACCCGGGCATCTGCGGTAGCGGCCCAATACACTGCAGGCCATTGGCTTTCAGGCGTTGTTCAATTTCCCGGAAACGGTCCGGCGGCACCACGAACGAGCAATGTTGCATGGCACCGATTGCGTTTCTGTGGCCGGCTGGCTCGGCGCCTTTGGGCATTTCAAAAAATGCAATCAGACTGTCGTTGCCCATGTCGAAAAAGTAATGGCGGACTTCCTCATAGGGCGGATTGCCGCGATTGCCTGGGCCCGTGCCCAGACCTGGCGGCACGCGCATGGCGTGGACCAGCGGCATGCCGAGCACGTCCACGAAAAAATCCACGGTTTTTTTCATGTCATCTGTGTTGAACACAAGATGATGTACACCGCGGCAGAAAGGCTCTGCGGAATGGGCTTTCTTCAATGCTGGTTGCGATAGCGCGGGGGATTGCATTTGCGTTTCCATGAGGTTGCCTTTTGTTATTCCTGCACGAACATTGAGTCCGTTCATCGCCCGGTGCCTCACCGGTTCCTGCGGGTCAAACAGCCCCGCCACGTAGCTTCTCACCTTGTTTTTCTTCTTCAACTTCGCCAGCTTTCCCATCAGCTTCGCCCCTCGCGTTACTCAATGACTATATAACGCTCTAACATCGTTCTTGTTTGCAAAATACAATGCTTTTTTGGGAATTTTTAGAGGTGCCCTCAACTGTCTGTAGACTTTTCCCATGCAACATTCTCTCCGAGAAATGTTGCACTTGGTTTTTGAGCGCGCCTCTTCTTCCGAAGCCGAAGCATCCAAGCCGAGTACAGAATATAAAGTTTTGACAGCCACTCCGCCCCCCCGTTGCCAAAAATTCGCACCGCTCTCCGACAGCAGCGACCATCTCTGCCGGGCTGCTTTATTCGGCTGAAATATTCAGCTGCTTGGACAATTCGCCGAAGCGGCGATATTCGTTCTTGATCAAATTGGCCATTTCCACCGGGCTGCTTGCCTTGGGCTCGAATCCGACCTTGCGATAACGCTCCTGCACTCCGGGCTCGGCCATGACGCGCACAATATCCGCGGAAATGCGGCGCACCAGCTCTGGTGACGTCGAGCGCGGCGCCATAATGCCGCCCCATGAATCCACATCCAGCGCTTCCGGGCCGCCCGCCTCCTTCATGGTTGGCACCTCCGGATCGCTCTCCAGCCGTGCAGGGCCCGCCACCGCCAGAAATTTCAACCGCCCCGCACGCACCAGCGGCGCGGCCGAGCCCGAACCGGCCAGCACAAACGCGGTATCACCATTGGCAACCGAGATGA
>CAMDRY010000457.1 GCA_945906975.1 Bordetella parapertussis
ACCTCTGTGGTGTGCTCGCCGATCTCCGGCGTCGCGGTGGCCAGCGTCGCCGGTGTGCGCGACAGCGTGGCCGGCTGGTTGACCAGCTTGATGTCGCCAAGCCTGGGGTGCTTGATCGGTGCCGCGGCGCCAAGGTGCCGCACCTGCGGGTCGGCGAACACCTGGTCAATGGTGTAAATCGGGCCGCAAGGCACACCGCCATCATTGAGGATGCCTATCCACTCGTCACTGGTCTTGGATTTGAGCGTGTCGTTGATTTCGGCGTTCAGCGCAATGCGATTCTTCGCACGCGTGCTGTTGCCCTTGAATTCGGCGCGCTCGAGCAGTTCCGGCCGGCCGATGGCATTGCACAGGCGCACCCACATGCCCTCGCCCGATGCGCCGATATTGATGTAACCGTCTGACGTCGTGTAAGCGGAGGTCGGCATGCTGGTCGGATGATCGTTGCCCACCTGCGGCGGCACCTCGCCCTCAACCAGGTAACGCGCGGCCTGAAAATCGAGCAATGCGATACCCGACATCAGCAGCGAGCTTTGCACCCACTGGCCCTCGCCCGAGACTTCACGCTCGAGCAGAGCCGTCATGATGCCAAGCGCCGCGTGCCACCCGGCGGTGAGATCGGCAATCGCCGCGCCGGTGCGCATCGGACCCTTGCCCGGCTCACCGGTCACCGACATCAGCCCGCTCATGCCCTGGGCGATCTGGTCAAAACCGGGGCGCGACACGTAGGGACCGTCCTGGCCAAAGCCGGAAATGCTCGCCAGGATGATGCGCGGGTTGATCGCCTTGAGCGATTCGTAATCGACGCCGAGCCGGTATTTCACATCGGGGCGGTAGTTCTCCACCACGACATCGGATTTTTTTGCCAGGCGCTTGAATATGTCGCGCCCCTCGGGCAGCTTGAGATTGAGCGTGATCGAGCGCTTGTTGCGGTGCAGGTTCTGAAAATCGGCGCCATCGCGCGGGCCGCCCATGCCTTCGTTGGCATCAACGCCCGGGGGCGATTCGATCTTGATGACGTCGGCGCCAAAATCGGCCAGCTGCTTGACGCAGGTCGGGCCGGCGCGCACACGGGACAAATCGAGAACGCGAAAGCGAGAAAGTGCGGTGGAAGCGGGGACGTGGGGCATAAGCTCGTTTCTTCGTTTAGATAATTACAATTGGTCGCAATAGGTCGTCCGCTAGGCCGTTCGCATAGATCGCTACTGATCGCTGATGTTGCTGATGTTGCTGATGGTCGCCAATAGCCGCAACTGGTCGCAACAGGCCACACCAGATCGCGACAGGCCACCCCACGCCACCCCACGCCACCCTCGGTGACACCAATCCACACCAAGCCACAACAGGCGGCCAGGATGGCGATGCGCCCCGGAGCTCGATTATCGCGTCACGCGCGGCCGGTCGCAAGCTTTGCGCGGGTTTTGGCGCGTAGGACGCACCGTGTCCCCACGGAAGGGATAAAATGAGGCTTCAGCGCGCTTAAATGCGGTAAAAACACCATTCCGCATGCCACAACGCGCGTAAGACCCAGCTCGTTTTACACGCTACGCGGTACCTGACACGTGACACGTGATCTTTAACACGTGAAACATGACACGTGAAAATCGGCGTAAAACCCGGCACGTAAAAACCAAGAAGGAGCTGCAATGCACCATGCCGCCATCAAACCCCTCGTCGTGGCAGGCCTGCTTGCCACGCTTGCCACGCTTGCCACGCTAGGCACGCTGCCGGCCTTCGCCCAAGCGCCGTTCCCGTCCAAGCCCATTACCATGGTGGTCGGCTTCGCGCCCGGCGGCGGCACCGACACGGCGGCGCGCATCATCGCCAAAAAACTCACCGAAAATATCGGTCAGAACGTCATTGTCGAGAACAAATCGGGCGCCGGCGGCAACATCGCCGCCAACCACGTCTCCAAGGCTGCGCCAGACGGCTACACCATCATCCTGACCGCCCCCGGATCGGTCGCCGTCGCGCCACACCAAAACAGCAACCTGCCCTACGATCCGCGCACCGACCTCACGCCCATCACCATGGCGGTGGTGTTTCCCAATGTGCTGGTGGTGCATCCGTCGGTGCCGGCGAAAAACGTCGCCGAATACATCAAACTATCCAAAACCAAACCCGGCAGCCTGTCCTACGGCTCCTCGGGCATCGGCAACGCCGGCCACCTTGCCGGCGAGCTGTTCAAGATTGTCACCAAATCCGACATCACCCACGTGCCCTACAAGGGCGGCGGACCGGCCATGGCCGACCTGCTGGGCGGACAGGTGCCTTCGGTGTTCGCTTCGGCGCCATCGGCGGTGCCACAAATCAAAGCGGGAAAAATCCGCGCCCTCGCCACCACCGGCGCCACGCGCTCAAGCTTTCTGCCCGAGGTACCCACCGTGGCCGAGGCGGGCTTTCCCGGATTCGAGGCCACCAACTGGTACGCCTACATGGCGCCGGGCAAGACCCCGCGCGCCATTGTCGAGATGCTCAACCGCGAACTGGTGAAAGTGCTCAACACACCCGAAGTGCGCAACCAACTGCTCGCCCAGGGCATGGAGCCGCTACCGATGACCGTTGATCAACTGGGGAAATACATCGAGCACGAATACGCGACCTGGGGACGCGTGGTCAAGGAAGCGGGCATCCAGGCCGAATAGACGCGCCCGGTTCCGCTCGGGTCACGGGTCACGGGTCACGGGTCACGGGTCACGGGTCACGGGTCACGGGTGACGATTAACGATTAACACTTCAATTCATCAGGCGGCGCGCCGCAAAAAAGAGGGCTTCAGCCCACTTTTTACCTCTGTTCGATGCCTAGGCGACAAAGCGGCCATCGTCAAACTTCATGCCGCCAGACATGCCAAGCGCGGCAATCGGATTGCCCTGGGCATCGCGCTGCGCGTGGCAGTTGGCGCAGGCGACCACGCCGTTCATCAGCGCACTGCCGCGCTTGAGTAAAGCCTAGTCCCTGCCCGAAGCCTGACCGGTAAAAGCCACCATCGCCGCGACCGCGGCAAATAAAACATACGACAGACAAATCGTGCGGATCTCCCTTTTTGTTCCGGTTATTGGCATTGGTTTTCCTTGAGCTTCATTGCGCTGCGGCTCCCCGTGTCCTACGCCGCAACGCACAGCTTACCCGGAGGTGACAGCCCGGGCTCAACGCCCGGG
>CAMDRY010000458.1 GCA_945906975.1 Bordetella parapertussis
CCGCCACCGCGAGGGCATCCTCGACCTGTCCATCGTCCCCGCGCGCATCGCGCCCGCGCTCGCCACCGAGGCAAGGGCGGCGGCATTGGCCATCGCCCGCGCCCTCGATTATCGCGGCGTGCTGTGCGTGGAATTTTTTGTTGATGAAACCGGCCGCCTGCTGGTCAACGAATTCGCGCCGCGTCCGCACAACAGCGGCCACAGCAGCATCGAGGCAAGCCGCACCTCGCAGTTCGAGCAGCAGGTGCGCGTGCTGGCCGGCCTGCCGCTGGGGGACACCACGATGCGTTGCCCGGCGGTGATGCAAAACCTGCTTGGCGATGCATGGGAAAACGGCACACCGGACTGGCGATCGCTGCTTGCCGAACCGGGCGCGGTGTTGCACCTGTACGGCAAGGCCGAGGCAAGGGCCGGCCGCAAGATGGGCCACTACACCTGCATTGCCGACAGCGTCGAGACGGCGCTTGCCACGGCGCTGCGCATTCGCGACCGGTTGCCGGCCAAGGCGCCGGCCGCGGCGGAACCGGCACAGGCCAACTGAGCCGCTCACGCCCGGCCGTCGTTCTGTTGTAATGACGGCAGGCCATGATTGGGGAAGCGGGCGATGATTGTTGTGGTGATGGGCGTCACCGGCTGCGGCAAGACCACGGTGGGCGCAATGCTGGCCGGCGCCTGCGGCTCGCATTTTTTCGACGCCGATGATTTTCACCCGCCGCAGAATATCGAGAAAATGCGCCGCGGCGAGGCGCTCAACGACCAAGACCGCGGGCCGTGGCTGGAGCGGCTAGGCACGCTGCTCGCCGAGCACGAAACAAAGGGCAAGAGCGTGGTGCTCGCCTGCTCCGCACTCAAGCAAGCCTACCGCGACCGCTTATCGGCGCGATGCCCCAGCCTGCGTTTTGCCTTTCTTGCCGGCGACAAGGCGCTCATCCGCAGCCGCCTGCTGGCGCGCCAGGGCCACTACATGAACCCGGCGCTGCTCGACTCGCAGTTCGCCATTCTTGAAACACCGGCTGAGGCCATCGAACTGGATGTCGCCATGGAGCCGGCCGAACTGGTGCGGCGGCTGCGCGCAGCGCTGCGCAACTGAAGGACAGCACGGTCTATTCTGTTAATCCGCAGGTCCCGGGTTCGAGTCCGGGCAAAGCTGTATGCGTTCCATGCGCGACATTTCCTAAAACTCCGCAAATCTTGCCTCCGCGCATTCCCTCCTGCCCCTGAGAGCCCTCGCAGCCCAAAACGACCGCAGCTTCAGTAGCTTCCGGTTTTTTGACCATACGGGACATGTCCCGCCCCAGCTCCGCCTGATCTTGTACCTGTTTCGTAAAGGTGTACTTTGCCGATCCGCACATCCCCTGGCAGTTCAGAGCGCTCCGTATGTGCCGGTACCGAGCAACCGCATCAAACCATTGCTCCACGACAAGCTTGCCAGTCTGGCGCAATAACCGTGTCCAATCTATCGTTGATGCATGAGTGATGCAGCGAGAACCCTTTTCTTGGTGTGCTACGACATCTGCAACCCGAAGCGACTCTATCGGGTGCACAAATATTTGCTCGGCTATCGGGTGGGCGGGCAAAAATCATTCTTTGAGTGCTGGCTGACGCCGGCGGAGCTGCGCGAAGTCCGGCAGACGCTCGATCGCCTGCTTGAGCCCACGGAAGACCGGGCGCATATCTTCCAGCTTGACCCGCGCATGAAAAGCGAGGGGCTGGGGCGTGCGACCGAGCCGGTGACCAACGTATTCATGATCGTCTGATGAACGGATAGCGCAATGACCAGTTTGTATGTGGATAGACGCGGGGTAACGCTATAGGCCGACGGCGAGGCCCTGGTGTTCTACGAGAATGGCGAACGCGTCGGCACGGTTCCGCTCGCGCCTTTGTCGCGCGTCTTCCTGCGTGGCGATGTGACGCTGTTATCTTCACTGCTTGGCAGGCTCGGCGAACGCAGCATTGGCGTGGTGGTGCTCTCTGGCCGCAAAGCGGAACCGACCCTGCTGCTTGGCCGGCCGCACAACGACGCGGCACGACGGGTTGAGCAGTACCGGCTGTCGCAAGACACGGGCTTTTGTCTGCGTTTTGCACACAGTGTTGTTGAAGCCAAGCTGCGCTCGCAAGCGGCCTTCCTGGCCGAACGGCGCGATGACGAGCCGCGTTCGCGCTACCTTTTGAACCACTCGTTGCGCCGGATTGAAAACGCCATTGCCGCAGTCGGTCAGCAAATGTCGGTCGGTTCGCTGCGCGGCCTGGAGGGTGCGGGTGCGGCGGCTTACTTTGAGGGGTTTGGCGATCTGTTGCCCGAACGGCTGAAGTTTTCCACACGAAACCGGCGCCCGCCCAAAGACCCGGTCAACGCGGCGCTCTCCCTTGGCTATACGCTGCTGCACGCCGAGGCAGTGCTTGCCCTTTACGGAACCGGCTTTGACCCGTTCATCGGTTTTTATCACAGCCTCGACTTTGGTCGCGAATCACTCGCCTGCGACGTGGTCGAGCCGCTGCGGGTGGAGATCGATCGCCACATGCAGCATCTTTTTCGCATTGAAAAGCTGCGTGCCGATGATTTTTCCAAGGTGGATGGCGGCTGCTGGCTGGGCAAGGCCAGCCGCGCGCGCTTTTATGCCAAGTGGGAGCCCCTGGCCGAGCGACTGCGCAAAAAACTCTCGGAAGCCGGCTCGGACCTGACCGCGGCGCTCGTGCAGACTGGCGCAGCGGCGACAACGGTTAACGCCGCCACCACCGCCCCGGACGCGGTGCCATTCTGAGCGTGAGCGAGCGCGCCTTTGTCATTGGCTATGACATCGCCAACCCGCGCCGGTTGCAGCGCGTGCATCGCGAAATGTGCAAGCACGCCACGCCGCTCGAATACAGCGTGTTTTTGCTGGTCGGTGATGATGCCGACAAAGACCGCTGCCTGGAGAAAATGGCGTCCCTGATCAAAGACGGCGAAGATGACGTACGTTGCTACCCGCTGCCAGTTCGCGGTTTTCAGGGCCGCGTCGGCCGCGCCAGCCTGCCCGCCGGCATCCAGTGGACGGGCTTGCCGGCGGGCATTGCATAAGGCGCGACCGACATGGGACGTCGTGATTGCAGAAACTGATTGCTTATGATTGCACTATTTGCTATCATTCGAAACGTGAAAAGCAAGCATGCC
>CAMDRY010000459.1 GCA_945906975.1 Bordetella parapertussis
TACGCGGCCAGGATAAAAGCGCCGCATAAACCAAACATGCCCAAGGCCACCAAACGCCAAGACGAACAAGACCCTCTGCGCGACATTGCGCGTGCGCGCCGCCTGCTGTCCGAATCTGCCCGGGTGCTGGTGCGCGCCAAAGACGAGGCGATTTTCTTGCAGGAGATGTGCAGCATCGCGGTGGAACTGGCCGGCTACAAGCTGGCCTGGATCGGACTGCTGCGCCACGACGAGGCACGCAGCATCGAAGCGGTGGGCCTCGCCTACGATCAGGACGGCGTGTTTGGCAAGCTCCGCGCATCCTGGGGCGACTCCGATCTGGGCAAAGGCCCGGCCGGCACCGCCGTGCGCAGCGGGCATTGCCAGGTGGTGCAAAACCTGCACGGCGCACACACCTTCGGCACATGGCGCCCGCTTGTGCTCGGCCCCCGGCACCGGGCGGTGGCGGCGCTGCCGCTTCGAGTCGAGGGTGAGACCGGCCCGGTTGTCGGCGTGCTATGCCTCGTTGCCGACGAAGCCCTTGCCTTTGGCGTCCTGGAACTCGAATTGCTCGAGGAGATCGCGCGCGACATCGCTTTCGGCATGCAAGCACTGCGCCTGCGCAGCGCGCAATTGCGCACCAGCGAGCGGCGCTTCAAAACCACCTTCGACCATGCATCCGTCGGCATCGGCCATGTCGACGCAGACGGCCGCTATATTCTGGCAAACAGGCAGTTGGAGAAAATACTGGGCTTCGGCCCCGGCGAACTGCTCGGAAAATCGGTGCGCGCGATGTTGCATCCGGAGGACATTAATCTCACCGACGAGCTGCGCGTCCGCATGCACGCCGGTGAAATCGATTCTTTCAAGACACAAAAGCGCTACCTCAAAGCGAACGGCGCCATCGTGTGGGTGACCCTTAACGTGTCGATGATGCGTGACGACCAGGACCGGCCGCTTTACGATATTTCGGTGGTGGAGGACATCACCGAGCTGATGCGTGCCGACGCGCTGCGAGAACTTGAGCACGGCATCACCCGCCAACTGCTAGTGACTGACAGCGCCTCTGCCACCTTGCAGACGGCCATGCGCGCCATTTGCGAATTTGAGCAGTGGGACAGCGCACGCTACTTTGCGCCGCGCGAGGCGGCTGCGGTGCTGCATTTTTCCGAAGGCTGGTCGGGCAAAGATCCCTTGACCGCAGAATTCCTGCGTGCCTCAAAGGAGGTGACCCATGCCGCAGACAAGGGACTTTGGGGCCTCGCCTGGAAGCAAGGCCGGCCGGCGTGGTCGGCCGATATGAACCTGCACGGGCACGCATCGGAAAACACACTGTCACAGCGCCATGGCATGCGCAGCGAGTGTGTCTTCCCGGTGTGGGCCGATGGCGCCATCATCGGCCTGCTGGTTTTCAACAGCCGTAAAACCACCACGCCAAAGCAAGACCTGCTTGACACCGTCGAGGCAATAAGCGCGCAAATCGGGCATATCCTGCAGCACAAAAAAGCCGCAGAAGCGCAACGGCGCTTTCGCCTCGCCATGGACACGTCCGCGGACATGGTCACGCTGATAGACCCGGCGACCATGCGTTACCTCGACATCAACACCACCGCCTGCGAAAGGAAGGGCTACACGCGCGAGCAGATGTTAACAATGGGGCCGCACGAGGTGAGCGATGTTTCGCGCGCAGAGTTTGCGCACCAATTTTCCCAGACCATAGCCAGGGGCGGGACAACGCGCCTGATCAATAACGCCAGATGCAAGGACGGCGGCACCTTTCCGGTCGAGGTCTTACTCCGCGCATTGAAATCCGACGGGCGCTGGCTCATTGTTGCCGTGCTACGCGACCTCAGCGGGCGCATCGAGTCGGAGCAAACCCTGCGCCGCAGCGAGGTGCGCTTTCGCAACCTGGTGTCGCTGTCATCGGACAGCCTGTGGGAGACCGACTGCGAACACCGTTTCACTCACATAGCGTACGGCAGACATTTTCCGGTGTCCTTGAGCCTCGCGGCACAAATAGGCAAAACGCGCTGGGACATACCATCGATTTCGCCGGGCCTGTCCGGCTGGGCGTGGCTGCGCCAGACCATGGACGCACACCAGCCTTTCCACAGCTTTGAGTTCGCGCGCGCCGGCGAGGACGGGCAAATCAATTACCGCATGATCAGCGGCGAACCCGTGTTCGGCGAAGACGGCGTGTTTTCCGGCTATTTAGGCATCGCGCGCGATCTCACCCCGGCCAAACGGGACGAGGCGCGGCTGCTCGAACTCAACACCCAGCTCGAAGCGCGGGTGGAACAGCGCACAGCCGAACTGGAGCGCGCCAACGCGGAGCTCGAGACCTTCAGTTATTCGGTGGCGCACGACCTGCGCGCGCCGCTGCGCGCCATCAACGCCTTTAGCGCCATCGTGCTCGAAGAAAACCAGGGCAAGCTCGACCCGGCATCCGTCGGTAACCTGAAACGGGTGCAGGAAGGCGGGCTGCGCATGAGCGAACTGGTGGATGACCTGCTCGACCTGGCGCGCATTTCGAGGCAGCCATTGCTGCGCCAGGACATCGACCTTTCGCGGCTTGCCAACAAAGCGCTGGCGGCGCTCGCCGAAAACGATACGAAACGCCAGATCGAGATCCGGCTGGACGCGCCCATGCGCGGCAATGGCGACTCCGGACTGCTGGAGGTCGTGCTGGCCAACCTTATCGGTAATGCCTGGAAGTTCACCAGCAAGGTCGCCGCGGCGCGTATCGACATCGGCATGGAAGAGCACGATGGCCGCCAGGTTTATTTTGTCGGCGACAACGGCGCCGGCTTCGACATGACCTACAGCCCGAAACTCTTCACGCCCTTCCAGCGCCTGCACAGCCGCAACGAGTTCGAGGGCGCCGGCATCGGTCTGAGCCTGGTCAAGCGTATCATCGAGAAACACGGCGGCACCGTCTGGGCCGAAGGCGAAAAGGACAAGGGCGCGCGTTTTTATTTCACCCTGTGCTGATTGTTCCCTTGCTGTTCCCTGATTGTTCCCCGATTGCTCCCTGACGCTTGCCTGATGCTTACCTCATGCTTAGCTGATCAGGATAGGATGATCGCCCGCGCTTGACCCGCAGTTGACCCGCGGCTAACACGGCTAACACCGCTAACACATAGACTGCGGCGCCCATAAGACATGTTG
>CAMDRY010000460.1 GCA_945906975.1 Bordetella parapertussis
ACCATAGACCTTGCGATATGCCGGCGGAAACCCCGCAAGATTCACGTTGGGTAGCTGCGCCGAACTACCCGAGCTTCCCGCCGGCCCAGACTTGCCGGGCATGGCGCAAGCGCACAACAGGGCGAGCGAAAGCAGCGCGGCGGACAGCAGGGTTCGCGACAACACCCTGCGCGTCCTCACAGGGAAGAGCGACAAGCCGCGCACACTGCTATCATTTCTCATGCTCACACTATCGCTCATCGCGGCCTGCGCGCGCAACCGCATAATCGGTCGTGACAACAAAATGCCCTGGCACCTGCCGGCGGACCTGAAACATTTCAAGGCCGTCACCATGAGCCATCCGGTGATCATGGGCCGCAAAACCTTTGAATCGATTCTCGCCTCGCTGGGCAAGCCGTTGCCGGGCCGCAGCAACATCATCGTCAGCCGCAACACGCAGTTCAAGGCGGATGGATGCATCACCGTGAACTCGCTCGAGGCAGCCATCGCCGCATGCGCTACTGCGGCAGAGGCCTTTGTCATCGGCGGCGGCGAAATTTACCGCCAGGCACTGCCGCTCGCCCGGCGCATTTACCTGACCCAGATCGACGCCGACTTCGAAGGGGACGCCAGTTTTCCGAAGTTCGGCGAGGCCGGATGGTGCGAAGTTGCGCGCACAGCGTTCCCTGCGGGCGAGGGCGGTTTCGCCCATGCCTATGCCTTTGTCACATACGAAAAAAGTGCGCCGCATGTTTAACACAGCGATTCACCTAAAACGGAGATTCCGCATGAAACGTCTTTCCCGCATGATCCCGCTGCTCGTGCTCGCCGCGCTATCGGCCATCGCTCCTTCCGCCCAGGCCCGCCTCACCCAGCTTGTCATAGAGCGGGTGCAGCCCTTTGCCGGCGGCATGCGCTTCGGCGAGGTCGGCGCCTACGAGCATGTCAGCGGTGTCGCCCGCGGCGAACTGGACAAGAATGATCCGCACAACACGGACATCGTCAACATCGACCGTACCCGCATCAACATCCGCGGCAAGGTCGAATACGAAGTGGACTTCGAAATGCTGCGGCCGGCCGAGGCGGCGCGCGGCAACCGCAAGATCCTCTATGAAGTGAACAACCGTGGACGCAAGTTCATGCTGCCCTGGCTGCTCGATGCACCAGTCCAGGCGGTCGGCGCGGCCAACGATCTGGCTAACGTGAAGGATGTCGGCTCAGGACTGTTTTTCCGCCAGGGTTGGACCATGGTCTGGCGCGGCTGGGATCCGGATGCACCGCGCAGCAACAAGGGCATGGCGATGAGGGCCATCGTTACGCTAGACAACGGCCAGCCGATCGTGCGCACCATCCGGGAAGAGCTGGTATCGGGCACACGCGTCGCGCTTGATAAATGGGTCTCGAGCGGCAAGACGCCACCGGCCAGCCAGGTACCTACACTGGCCACGCGCACGCTGGTTGCGCCCGACGCCACCGGCTTCCCCGAGCTTCCCGGCGCGCAGGTGGCGCGCTTTGGCAACAAGCTTGAACTCTTTGGTGACTGGAAAAACCCGCAACCCGACGCCACCAAAGCCTATCCGACGCTGGTATCCAAGGTCGACCCGGACGGCAACGAGCTGGCCGGCATACGCCTGCCCGACATTGCCGTGCCCCTTGCCACCCACACCGGCTGGAATATGTACAAGACGCCCTTCACCGAAGGCGAACTGTGCGACCGCGACGGCAGTTACTTCGCCTTTGCGAAAACACGCGCTGAGCGCGCCGCCAGCGGTGATCCGCGGCCCGCGCTGGAGGAGCGTTACGCCGGCCAGGCCGACTACGTCAACAAGGTGATCAAGGCAGCGTCGGCCCTGGTCAAGGCGCGACTGTTGCTGCAAGAGGACGCAGAAGCGTACGCGCAGGCGGCGACACGGCGGCGCATTCTCGACTAGGCATGGCGCGCGACGGCGCGACCATAAGCCTTAGGCAATATGCTGAAAACCGGCGCCAACCGGGCTTTTCCAGCCTATGCCGTAGGGCGGAAGTAGTCCCCGACCAACGCCACATGCCGCGGCGTGAGATCGCTCACCGTGCCGCAGCCGGTGAGCGCAAACACCCGCTCCAGCTCCTCGCCCAGGATAGTCAGCGCCCGGGCAACGCCCGGTTCGCCGCCGGCGGCGAGGCCATACAAGGTGGCACGACCGAGCAGCACACAATCGGCGCCCAGCGCGAGGGCCTTGGCGATATCCGAGCCACGGCGAAAGCCGCCGTCAACCAGCACCTGCATACTGTCTCCCACCGCAGCGACGATTTCGGGCAGGGCTTCAATCGTCGCCGGCGCACTGTCCAGGCCGCGGCCGCCGTGGTTGGACACCACCACGCCCTCGGCGCCAATCTTCTTTGCCAGCAGCGCGTCCTCGGCGGTGAGCACGCCCTTGACCAGCAGCGGACCGCGCCATTGCGTGCGCATCCAGGCGATGTCATCCCAGCTCAGTTTTGGATTACGCTGCGCGCGCGTGAACTCGGCCAGATCATGGGCATTGGCGCCGGCTGGCGCGAACTCGGCGACGTTCTCGAAGCGCGGCATGCCGCGGCCCAACCAGGTCGAGGCGAGCCAGCGCGGATGCGTCAACCCGTCCCAAACCACGCGCGGGGTCAGATTCACCTCATGCGCAAAGCGGTTGCGCAGGTCGCGCTCGCGCTTGCCGCCCACGAGCGAATCGACGGTGATGATCATCGCCTTGTAACCGGCCGCGGCGGCACGCTCGGCCAGCCGCGCGCACAGATTGCGGTCGCCCCAGGGATAGAGCTGAAAAAACTTGACGCCGGGCGAGTCCTGCGCAACGTGCTCGATCGAATTGTTGGACGCAGTCGACAGGGCAAAGCCGACGCCGGCCTTTGACGCCGCGCGCGCCAGGTGCAAATCGCCATCAGGCCAATGAATGCCGTTAAGACCGGTCGGGCCTATCATGAAGGGCGCGGCGAGTGCTTGCCCGAACAAGGTGATGCCCAGGTCGCGCTTGCCCTTGCCGGTGAGCACGCGCGGGCGCAGGCGGTAACGCGAAAAACCATCGCGATTGGCGCGCAGCGTACGCTCGTCCTCGGCGCCCCCATCCATGAAATCGAATATGACTTTGGGAAGGCGCCGCTGTGCCAGCAGCGCCAGGTCGTCGATGT
>CAMDRY010000461.1 GCA_945906975.1 Bordetella parapertussis
GCGGTGATGACAGCGGCGGCCGGCCTCGGGTGCTGCGGCAGCAGCAAGTATAATCACTCCCATCCCCTCGCATTCATGTTTGGATTTTCATGGCACGCATCATTGGCGGCATCGGCACCTCGCACGTCCCCACCATCGCCGGGGCATTCGACCGCAAACTGCAGGACAACCCGGACTGGACGCCGCTGTTCAAGGGCTATGAGCCGGTGGCCCAATGGATGGCCGAGAAAAACCCCGACGTGCTGGTGTTTTTTTACAACGACCACGCCTCGACCTTCTTTTTCGACCACTACCCGACCTTCGCCCTCGGCGTCAGCGACGAGTACCCGATCGCCGACGAGGGCTTCGGGCCGCGCAAGATTCCCAGCCTCAAGGGCCATGCCGCGCTCTCGCGCCATCTGGCCGATGCGCTGGTCACAGACGAATTCGACATTTCCATATTCCAGGGCCTGCCCATAGACCACGGCGTACATTCGCCGCTGACCATGATGTGGCCGAGTGCGCCCGACTGGCCCGGCCGCATCGTACCGATTGAAATGAACGTGCTGCAGCATCCGCTGCCGACGCCGCTGCGCTGTTACAAGCTCGGGCAGGCGGTACGCCGCGCCATCCTGTCATGGCCCGAGGACATCAAGGTGGTGATCGTCGGCACCGGCGGGCTGTCGCACCAGATGAACGGCGAACGCGGCGGCTTCAACAACCCCGAATGGGACATGAAGTTTCTCGACATGATAGACAACGACATCGAGGGCCTGCTCAAGATGAAACATGCCGATTTCATCCGCCTCGGGGGCACCGAGGGCGCCGAGATCATCATGTGGCTGGCGATGCGCGGCGCGCTGTCAAGCAAGGTGAAGAAAATCACCCAGAACTATTACCTGCCGATGACCACGGCGATGGCGGTGGCGGTGTTTGAGGAGCAGGCATGAACCCGCAACTCGAAGGCGTGGAACAACTGGCGGGCACGCATCTGTTCGACCTTGCCACCAGCGCGAGGGCGCTGCGCCTGAACCGTTTTTTGCACTGCATGATCGTGCCGGCCAGGCGCGAGCTGTTCAAGCGCGACGCTGAGGCCGCCTACGAGCAGGCCGGCCTCAGCGTCGATGAACGCGACATGCTGCGCCGACTGGACTGGCGCGCCATGCTGCAGCACGGCGCGAGTTTTTTTTGCCTGGAAAAACTCGGCAAGGTGACGGACGTTTCCAACCCGATGATGGTGGCCGCCTTTCGCGGTGAAACCCTCGAGGCCTTCCTCAAGACACGCAACGTGCCCGGCGCGCGCTGAGCGCCCGCAATGGACTGGGCAATCGTGCTGGCGCTGGGACTGGTGGCCGGCACGGTGGGCGGCATTGTCGGCTTTGGCACCGCCATCATCCTGCTGCCTGCGCTGGTGATTGTGTTCGGCCCGCGCGAGGCGGTGCCCATCATGGCCATCACCGCCATCCTCGCGAACCTGTCGCGCGTGGGCGTGTGGTGGCGCGAGGTCGACTGGAAGGTCTGCGCCGCCTATGGCTGCACCGCCATACCCTGCGCCGGCCTGGGTGCGACAACCCTTCTCAACCTGTCAACGCGCATGGTGGAGATCGCCATGGGCGTATTTTTCCTGCTGATGATTCCCGGACGCCGCTGGCTGCAGTCGGTGGGGTTCAGGATGAAGCTATGGCATTTTGTCCCGGTTGGCGCGGTGATCGGTTTTCTCACCGGACTGGTGGTTTCGACCGGGCCGATCAACACGCCCTTCTTTCTCGCCTACGGACTGCTCAAGGGTGGGTTTCTGGCCACCGAGGCGATGAGTTCGCTCGGCATGTACATCAGCAAATCAGCGGTCTTCCAGGGCTTTGGCGCGCTGCCCTGGGAGACCGCGCTCAAAGGCCTCATTGTCGGCTCATCGGTGATGGTCGGCTCCTGGCTGTCCAAGCGCGTTGTCCTGCGCATGGATGCGGCGCACTTCAAACTGGTGATGGACGCGATGATGCTCGCCGCCGGCGCCACCATGCTGGTGTCGGCGCTGCACTGAAAAGCTGTGCCCCCGGGCCCGGTGCGCGTAGTCAAGCGAACAGAAGCAGGGTATGCTTTTGAAAAGCAGGACGTGCCGCGACGCCATCCGGGTCCTCGACAGCACACACACCACCCCTCTGAGGAGCCTGTCCATGTTTCGATCTTTCCTGAAATGCCTCGCCGTCGTCTCGGCCTGCACCCTTGCAGCAACGCCCGTGGCATTGGCACAGTCCTATCCGACAAAATCCATACGCCTGATCTGCCCCTTCCCGCCCGGGGGCGCAGTGGACATCGCCTCGCGTGCCATCGCCAACGAATTGTCCAAGACCATCGGCCAGCAGGTCGTGGTGGAGAACAAGCCGGGCGCCGGCGGCAACATCGGCGGTGCGGAGGCGGCGCGCGCAGCGCCGGACGGCTACACCATTTTCATGACCACCAGCGGCATCAACGCCATCAATCCGGCGCTGTATTCCAAAATGCCCTTCGATCCGAACAAGGATCTTGCGCCGGTCTCTGCGCTGGTGTCCCTGAACAACGTGCTGGTGGTGCACCCCTCTGTCACGGCAAAATCGGTGACTGACGTCATCGCCATGGCCAAGGCCCAGCCGGGCAAGATGACCTACGCCTCAAGCGGCAGCGGCACCAGCATCCATATGTCGGCGGAAATGTTCAAGCACCTCGCCAAGGTCGACATCCTGCACATTCCGTACAAGGGCAGCTCCCCGGCGCTGATCGACATGCTTGGCGGTCAGGTGATGATGATGTTCGACAATGTTCCATCGGCCCTGCCGCACATCAAGTCGGGAAAACTGCGCGCGCTCGCCACCACCGGCGCAAAGCGCGACGCGACGCTGCCAGACCTGCCAACCATCGCCGAGGCCGGCGTGCCCGGTTACGAATCGGGCGTCTGGTTCGGCCTGCTCGTTCCGACCGGCACGCCGCGCGACATCGTCGCCAAGCTCAACGCCGAAGCGGTGAAGGGCACCAAATCGCCCGAATTCGTCAAGCGCATGACGGACCTGGGTTACAACATCATCGGCAGCACGCCCGAGCAGATGACGGAGATGCTCAAGACCGAGCTCAATACCTGGGGCCCGATCGTGAAAGCCTCGGGCGCCAAAGCCGAATAAGC
>CAMDRY010000462.1 GCA_945906975.1 Bordetella parapertussis
ACGCAGTCCTGCGGCACGACACAGTAAAAGCCGAGCGCATGGGCATGGCGCAGCGTCGCCTCGACACAGACATTGGTCTGCACGCCGGCGAACACGATGCTGCGTATGCCTTTCTTGTGCAGCTCAGACTCGAGCGGCGTGGCGACAAAGCCGTCGTAGCAGGTCTTGTCAAGCACCGGCTCATCCGGCGCCGGTTGCACGCCATGCCATTCATAACCCCAGGTGCCGGGCGCACAGCAAACGTCGTTGATCTTGCGTTCGGCGAGCTTGGCGCGCATCGACTCGGGCAGACCGGCGTTGGCGTAATTGGCGCGCAGCCACAGCACGGGCACGCCGCGCGCGCGCGCGGCGTCCACCAACCGGTTGACCTGGACGGCAACGGCGCTGCACGCCGCCGGATCCTTGCCTATGACTTTGTCGATGTAACCGCCGGCGCCGCAAAAATCATTCTGCATGTCAACGACCAGCAACGCGGTGTGACCGGGTGCCATGCGCGCGGGCAGGTCAAGCAACAATCCCTGTTGGTTGCTCATGCGCAGACCGCCCATTCCACGCCACCCATGCCGCAGCGCAGTGGCACCGAGGGCACGTAGAACATGGTTTCACTGCCACGCCCGGGGGCGAGCGTCTGCGCCGCACCCATGGCCACCAGCCAGGCCAGCAGTTCAACGGTGCCGCCGTCACCGGCGCCCAGCATTTTTTCTATGCTCAGCTCGCGCAGCACGCGCGCCTCATCGCCCGCGCCCAGCAGTTCGAGAAACCAGCGGTCGAATTTTTCATCAACGTCGAAATATTTCTGCCCGCCCGGGTCGTGCGACAGGCCGCCGGTGGCCATGACAGCGACACGGAGCTTCTGCGGCCAGGCCTTGATCACCCCGGCCAGCGCGCGCCCGAAGGCGACGCAGCGCTCGGGCTGGGGCATGGGCGGCAGCACACAGTTCATGTGTATGGGCACCAGCGCGACATCATGATCGGGCGTGAGAAAATTGAGAGGCACCGACCAGTTGTCATCGAACTCGAGCTTTTCGGAAAAGGCCAGATTGATGCCGCGCTTGGCGCACTCGCGCACGATGGTGCGGCCAAGGTCGCGGTTGCCCGCCACGGCGTAATCGGGCACGTTGATCCAGTCGCGAAACCACTCGGAAGGTCCGTGCCAGCGGTCGGCGATGCCAACACACCAGTCGGGCACGTTCTCGACGCTGAAATTGAGCATGTGATCGTTGGCGATGCCGACAATGACGTCCGGACGGGCCGCGCGCAGACGCCCGGCCATGCGGCCGTAACCCACTTTGATGGCCTCCTGCTCGTGCGCCGGCGCCTTGTCCAGCCAGCCGGTTGCGCCCGGCGCATGCGCCAGGGCGATGACGGATACGATTTCAGCCACGGCTATTTCCCCTTGAACATTTTTACGGCGTACCGCTGCGCCGCAGGTGATGCGCTACGCGCAAGCGGGAAGAGGGCAGAAATAGCGAACCGATGCGGACTCATTTCAACATCCTGTCGGCGTACAGGCGTGCCGCTTCACTATCGTTGTGGTTGTAGCCCGCGCCCTTGAACAGGCGCGCCACCTGCGGCAAAAAATACGGATGCATGCCAAGGTCGGACAGTTTTTGCAGGTTGATCTCGCGCAGGGCCTGTTGCTCCTCCGCCGACAAACCGTAGTCGCGCATCAGGCCGTCAAGGTCGTCGCGAAAGCGCGCACGCAGCGCGGCGTCGCGCCGCACCTCGAAAATAAGCTTGTTGGCCGGAAGTGTCCGGTCGGTCTGCATGATGCCCATGATCTCCCCCGTGGAATGTGTTCGCGCTAGCGCCAGCAACTGCGTCCCGACACGCCGGGAAGGCGCACCCTGAATCGAGTCGCCTAGCGGGTTGGTTGGTTGGTTAGTCAGTTGGCCAGCCAAATAGCGGAGCGACGCTTACAATATAATCGATAATAAACTGATAATCGATTATTATCATTACATGAACGGTAAATCAGCGTCAAGCGCGGCGGCAGCACCGGCGGCGATTGACATCGTCGAGGCCGGCCGCAATCTTGCCGGCAGTGTGGCGACACGCCTGCGCAACGACATCGTTTCGGGCGCCCTGACTCCGGGAACCAAGCTGTCGATAGACGAACTGCGCGCACGTTACGGCGTCAGCCTGTCGCCGGTGCGCGAAGCCCTTTCACATCTCAGTGCGGAGGGTTTTGTCGTACTTGAGGAAAAAAAAGGCTTTCGTGTCGCACCGGTGTCGCGCGAGAACTGCCTCGAAGTGGCGCAACTGCAAAAGCTTTTGGAAACCCAGGCCCTCACCGCAGCCATCGCCCGCGGCGACGCCGCCTGGGAGGAGGAGATCGTCGCCGCCTCACACGGACTGTCGCGCCTTGAACGCAGCGAGGCCGGGCGCGGCCGGCGCGCGGCACGCAGGGACGGCGCGGATATTGATGTCTGGGAACAACAACACCGGCGCTTTCACGGCGCACTGATCGCCGCCTGCGGCATGCCCCTGCTGCAATCGATGTGCGCCTCGCTGCACGATTTCAGCGCCCGCTACCGCCGGCTGTTCCTCGCTTCACACGAATTTGACGCCGTCGTACCCGACGAGCACAGCGCCATCATGCAGGCCGTGCTAGCTCGAAAAACCAGGGAAGCCTGCCGGCTGATGACAAGGCATATCGAACGCACCGCGGAAAACATCCTCGCCTCGCTTGAAGAGCAGGCGCGCTAAGCCACGCCAGGCCACACCAGAACAAGGGCGGACACGCCCCTCATTCACCCCTTAGCGTTCAGTACTGCGAGGCCGGCAGACGCACGACAAGGCCGTCCAGTTCCGGGGTGATTTTTATCTGGCAGCTCAAGCGGCTGCCAGGCAGGCGTTCGGCCGCGGTGAAATCGAGCATCGCCAGCTCGTCGCCCTCGGCGGCGGGCAGGCGCGACAGATAAGGTTCATCAACATAAACGTGGCAGGTGGCGCAGCTCATGACGCCGCCGCAATCGCCGGCAATGCCGGCGAGGCCGTTCTGCGTGGCCGCCAGCATCAGCGTGTCACCGACAGCCACCTCAAGCGCAGTTTTGCTGCCATCGGCGGCGATAAAATGTACTGCAATTACCTTGGGCATGCGCTGCGGCTGGCTTTCTGCAGGATGAT
>CAMDRY010000463.1 GCA_945906975.1 Bordetella parapertussis
CAAGCTGCTGCCCACCTAAATCGTCCGCCCCCTTGCCACGGAGCAACTTGAACAGACGGTCGTGCTACGCCGCCAACCGCGTGGCCTCGAGCTTTACGGTTATCTTAGTTCGCCCACGGAACAGGTGACGCAGGTCCCTCGGGATCGCAAACTGATAACAGGTAATGCCGTGATTATCGAAGATCTGCGGGAGCTTCAAGGTCAAGTATCGACCAACGGATAAAGTCAGCATTTCAATACCTCTCTTCTACTTAATTTCTACCTATAAGAGAGGCTTAGCGTAAAACTATATTATTGATTATTAACGATAATGATAAAAAATTGGTGCCCGGAGCCGGAATCGAACCGGCACGCCGCTTTGGCAGCGAGGGATTTTAAGTCCCTTGTGTCTACCAGTTTCACCATCCGGGCGGACAACAGCAAGTACAAAATAACTATGAATTATCGGCCTAGATTGCCGCCAACGCGAACCTGCAGAGCCCTAATAGAGTAATCGGTGGAGGCTCCCATACAACTAGAACCATGTCCATGCCTGATTGTGAGTTTGCTAACAGGGACTATCCCAATGCTGATTAAAAAGCCAAGCCAACATAATTCTCGGCCAAGGCCGTTGAGGCAGCCTCCGACCCGAGCAAATACTCCAATTCGGCGAGTTGCATGTTTTCGGTAAATGATCCGGCATCCGGGAATTTATGCATCAGGGAAGTCATCCACCACGAAAAGCGTTCCGCCATCCAGACGCGTCTAAGACTTTTAGTGGAGTAGGTATCCAATGCCCCAGGCTTTCGGGATTCGTAGAACTCGATGAATGCGCTAGAGAGATAATGCACGTCGCTTGCAGCCAAATTAAGCCCCTTGGCCCCTGTGGGCGGCACAATATGTGCTGCATCACCGGCTAGAAACAGTGTGCCAAAGCGCATCGGTTCAGCAACGAAACTGCGCAGCGGAGCAATACTCTTTTCGATGGAGGGTCCGGTGACAAGCATATCCGCGGCCTTTTCATCGAGCCGACGCCGTAATTCATCCCAAAACGCCTGATCGGACCAGGTGTCGAGCTTTTCGTCCACGGCGCACTGAATATAGTAACGGCTGCGCGAGCGAGAGCGCATGCTGCAAAGGGCAAATCCCCTCTCGTGTCGGGCATAAATCAATTCGTCCGATACCGGTGGGGTGTCGGAAAGGACGCCTAGCCAGCCAAACGGGTAGACGCGCTCGTGCGTGGTTATCGCGCTAGTAGGTACGCTCTGCCTGCACACGCCATGGAATCCGTCGCATCCCGCGATAAAGTCACAATGTATTTCATTCTGGACGCCATCTTTTACGTACCGCACCGAAGGCTTTGCCATGTCAAAGCCGTGAACGCTAACCTGCTCGGCGCAAAAGACCAGTGTCGCCCCTGCCGCTTGCCTGGCGTTCATAAGATCTCTGGTGACCTCAGTTTGTCCATAAACGGTAACGTTTTTGCCACCACTCAAGCCATTCAGGTCAATGCGATGACGCCCTCCCCCAAAGCACAGCTCTATCCCGTGATGCACCAGGCCTTCAGCGTGAACCCTCGCGCCAACGCCGGCGCGCTCCAAAAGCTCGACGGTACCCTGCTCCAGAACTCCGGCGCGAATACGCCCCAGAACATAATCCTGACTTTTATTTTCGATAACGATGGTTTCAATGCCCGCACGATTAAGCAACTGGCCAAGCAGTAGACCAGAGGGGCCCGCACCAATGATCGCAACTTGCACACGCATTCGATTCGCTCCTATTTACGCAAGCTGAAGCGTACCTCGTCCTGATGATTGATGCCGAGCAGCCAGATCACCGAAGCAAGGAACTATGGGTTGCAAGTTGCTAGCCGAATGCTATGGAGGCGGGGGTCGGAATCGAACCGGCGTACACGGCTTTGCAGGCCGCTGCATGACCACTCTGCCACCCCGCCGGGGTAATCGAACGCAACAGACACAAAAAGAAAGGAAGCAAGGACCCACAGGTACTGCGCGACCCCATGTTTCTTGTCGCGCCGCGCTGGAAGTCCCTACTTCCTCGTGTTGTTCTGGAGCGGGAGAAGAGTCTCGAACTCTCGACCTCAACCTTGGCAAGGTTGCGCTCTACCAACTGAGCTACTCCCGCATTTCAGCCCAGAATTGTATCGGTTCCGAGCATCACGGTCAATCCTCTTTGCGCCGATCTTGAGCCAATGCTTGCGGCAACGCCAACTTGAGGTAATACGCCATTGAAACCAGGGTCAACGCCGCTGCCAACCAGATCAGCCAGTCACCGAAGAGTTTGGTGTTAAAAGCGCCGAGGGCATCATGATAAAGCAGCATAGGAATGGCAATCATCTGTGAGGCTGTTTTTATTTTCCCCAAAAAATTAACAGCGACACTCTTTGACGCCCCTATCTGGGCCATCCACTCCCGCAGGGCGGAGATAGTGATTTCGCGGCCAATAATAATCACCGCAACAATCGCACTGGCGCGATCAATCTCAACTAAAACGATAAGGGCTGCAGCCACCATCAATTTGTCCGCCACAGGATCGAGAAATGCACCAAATGCGGACAACTGATTCAGTCTGCGTGCTAGCCAGCCGTCAAGCCAGTCGGTTATCGCCGCGGCCGTAAAAAGAACCGTCGCCCAGAGATTTTTTTCGTGCAAGGTAAGCAAGTGATCGGGAAGATAGAAGATCCCGATAAACATCGGAATAGCCAAAATCCGTGTCCAGGTCAGAAGATTAGGCAGGGTAAGCATCAGTGCAATTCACCGTATATTTTTTCCGCAAGTTTTCTGCTGATACCCTCGACCTTCGCCAGATCGTCAATGCTGGCGTCGATTACGCCCTTGAGTCCTCCAAAGCTTGCGAGCAACTGTTGCCGCCGTTTAGCGCCAATACCGCCAATACTCTCAAGGCTTGAAGTTACGCGCGCTTTGCCCCGGCGAGCGCGGTGCCCGGAAATTGCAAAGCGATGGGCCTCGTCCCGAATCTGTTGAATCAGGTGTAAGCCCGGGTTGTCGGCTGGCAAATGCACGATCTGTCCCGAATCGGCCAATATGAGCTCCTCCATTCCCGCTTTGCGCTCCGGCCCCTTGGCCACACCGACGAGCTGAATTTCCGACAGCCCCAA
>CAMDRY010000464.1 GCA_945906975.1 Bordetella parapertussis
GAGCCACGGCCTTGGCCATGGCATCGATCTGGGCGTAGGTGTATTCACGCGGCGCGGTCTCCCCACCGAGATCGATGAGGGCGATCTGGTCGAGATTCCGGTCGCGGCGGATCAGGTCACCCAGATTGCGAAAATCAGGAAGCGTCATCGCCATGCCTTGCAGATCAACACAAAGCGCGGCGAGCGCCGCGCCGGAACGCCCCCGCTCAAACGACTGGGCGCGGGGGGCGTTTCAAACCTTGTTTAAAACCCGACGTCAAACCTTGCGTCAAACCCGGCTTCAAACCCTGCTTCAGACCTTGGGTGGCGGTGGCGGCGCGGTCAAATAGACGCCGCGTCCGCTGGCGCAAAGCGCACCATCCTTGTCGAATATCTGCGCCTCGGCCACGCTGAACTGCTTACCGAACTTGATCACCTTGCCCTTTGCCCTAAGGTCGCCAGGCATCGCCGCGCGATGGTAGTCGACGCGCAGGTCTATGGTCGGCACAGCGTTGCCAATTTTGGACACCAGCGCCCAGTCAGCGGTAAGGTCGACCAGCGCCGCCAGAATGCCGCCGTGGGTGTATTTGCGATCGGGGTTCACCACCCACTCTTCGCGCCAGGTGGCCTGAATCTCGATTTCACCTTCGCCAACGGATAGCACTTTCAGGCCTAGCCACTGGTGGTACGGTCCGCGCTTGAGTTTCTCCTCGACCTGGGCCGCGGTGAGTTTTTCTTCGCTCATATTCTGTCCTGTCGGTGGGGTTAGGGTGTGATGACGACTTTGCCGATGACTTCGCGGTCCTGGATCAGGCGCAGGCCTTCGCGACCTTCGGACAGCGGCAGCACCTTGTCTACCAGCGGCTTGATTTCGCCCTTGGCGATCATGTCCATCAGCGCGGTCAGGTCATCGATATAAAAACTGTTAGAACCGATGATTTGCAGCTCGAAGCTCCAGACGTAACGCAGGTCTTCCTTCGGGTCGTGGCCGGCGGTCGCACCGCAGACCAGCAGTTTGCCGCCGCGCTTGAGGCACTTCAGCGAGGGCACCCAGGTGTCGCCACCGGTGAAATTGACCACAACATCGACGCCGCCCTCATGGTTGCGACGTTGCGGTTTGCCGTATTTCTCAATCGCCCACTTGGAGAAATCCACGTCCTTGTAATTGATCACTTCGTCGGCGCCGATTTCCTTCAGGCGCGCCAGCTTGTCCGCGCTGCTGGCGCAGGCGATCACTTCCGCACCGAGTTTTTTGGCGAGGATGACGCACCCCGTACCGACGCCGCCGGATGCGCCGAGGACCAGCACGCGGTCGCCCTTCTTCACCGTGTTGTGCGTCACCAGCATGCGGTGCGCCGTGCCGTAGGCAACCGGCAGCGAGGCCGCTTCGACGAAACTCACGCCCTCGGGCATCTTGATCAGCTGGTCGGCCGAAACAAGGCAGTACTCGGCCATGCCGCCGTCTAGCATCTCACCCATCAGACCCTTGAGCTTGTTGAGCGGGTTGACGAGGACGCGATCGCCCTTTTTCCAGCCCGTGACACCATCGCCGACCTCAACGATCTCGCCGGCCATGTCCAGCCCGACAACCACGGGAAAAGGCACTTTGATGCCTGGCATGCCCTTGACCGTGAACACATCGTGATAATTGAACGAGGAGGCCCCGACCTTGATGAGCACATGCGCGTCCTTGATGACAGGCATGGGATGGTCGGTGACATATTCGAGGTTTTCTAGGCCGCCGTGCTGGCGCAGAACCAGGGCTTTCATGGGACTTCCTTCCAGATGAGTCACTGTTGCAAAAAAATCAGCTTGAATTGGAAACTCAGACCGGCATCGCCGACTCCGGTGCGACAGAAACAACACGGTTGACGTGTGTTCCGATACGGGCTGCGTCAACGCCATAAACATGGATAGAACGGCCGACATTATCGCAGCCATTGCCCAGTTTGTGGATTTCGTCGAGACCGGCGTAGGCAAAGCTGATCGACGCTTGCGCGCGATTGACACCGCCAGATGGCACGGCCGTACGGGTGTCCGCGTCGTAGCGAAAGGCGGTTTCGGTGAGCAGGCCGTCCAGTACGGCATAGGCGCACCACGTATGATGGCCGTGCACCGGGGTGAACTGCCGCGGCCCCCACACCAAGGACACGATGGTGAAGCGCCCAAGCGGGTCGGCGTGAAGCACATAGCGGGTGTAAGCATTCGCGCCGGGCTGGCAGGCCGCCGCGGGAACCAGGGCGGCATCGCCGGCAACCGCGGCGAGGCCCGCGCGCATGCGTTCGGGCATTTCGTCCATAGGCGCCTGGCAGGCCGCGTCGGCAAATTCGGCGAGGCGGCGCACCCCCGCCGTTGGAGCGAATGACGGGATCATATGGATGGCGAAGCCCTTTGCGGAAGAAGGAAACTGAACGAAGCTGCGGCAAACACCGCGTAAGCCATCGTAGCGCGCCGATCCGGGAAAATGTTTGCGAATTTGCTATAATTTACCCACTTTATTAGAATTTTTTACTCAAATAATGCCTATTGATAAAATAGATTTGCAAATACTCGGCTTGCTGCAGCAGGATGTATCACATCCGGTCGCTGCCATCGCCGAAAAGGTGCGTCTTTCACCAACGCCTTGCTGGCGCCGCATCCAGCGCCTCGAAAGCGAAGGCTATATCCGCAAGCGCGTCGCATTGCTCGATGCGGGCAAACTCAATGTCGGGGTCACCGTGTTCGTGGCCGTCAAGACCCGCCGCCACGATCAGGAATGGTTCGAGAAGTTCCACGCCGCCGTCATGAAACTGCCCGAAGTGGTCGAGTTCTACCGTATGAGCGGCGACATGGACTACCTGTTACGCGTTGTGGTGCCCGATATTGCAGGCTACGATGCGGTGTACAAAAAACTTACCAAGACCGCCGACCTGTTTGACGTCAACTCCAGTTTCGCCATGGAGCAGATCAAGTACACCACCGCGCTGCCGCTTAACTTTGCCTGAGCGCATCACGCCCATTGGCGTGCATAATGCTTTTGGCTCTTATACTGCGGCGCGAAGCCCTGCCGCTTTTTTTGGGCAGCCACACGGCGGTTTGCAGTCACGCGAATTACCATGTCGCCATTCATGCCGACCATTCCCGCCAAACCCGCCCTT
>CAMDRY010000465.1 GCA_945906975.1 Bordetella parapertussis
GACATGGAGGAGAGCACGGCACCGAAGCCTGAGATCGTCGCCTGACTTTGTGTGATGGCGTTATCGAGTATCTTTTTTTGCGGCGCTTTTTCCGCTTCGGTCAGGTTGGTTGCCAGCGCTTTGACATCGACCCCTGAGCCGGCGCCGAGCATGTTGGTGAAACTTCCACTGGTGCTGGTTACCGCTGCCTGGGTGGTGGTCGTGGTTGCCATTATGCGCTCGCTCCAGAGTCCGGCTGTGCGACCCTATGGCCGCCGCTACCTCTGGTAATCGGGAGCCGGCGCGGGTTCTTTAGCTGCAGAATCATCATTTTAGATAATTAAAAAGGCTGAGGCTGGAGGTCTTGGCGAAGCTGCTTTGTGCCGCCTGCAGGCTCAGTGTTTCTTTTTGCAGCCGGGTAATAGCCTCAGTGTAGTCGCTGTCGGACAGCGTGGAGAGGGTCGTTTGCAGTCGCAGCTTGGTTTCGTCAATGCGTGTTTTTTGCGAACTGATCGTGTTCTGGTCCGCGCCAATTTGCGCCAGGGCGTGGCTGAGGCCGGTCTGGAGCTGGTCGACTTCATCGAGCGAGCGTTGCATGCCCGACTGGTCTGATGCGCGTACCGCAGCCCTCAGGTCATCGAGCACCTGGAAAAACCCCACGCCCACGGCGCCTGCACCGTTGTTTCGTGCCACTGACGAGAAAACCTGCGAACCGGGGCGATTTACGGCAATCAGGCGTTGTTCCCCTATGCTCACATTGATGCGGGATTGGTCGCCGCGGTATTCGGTACCGCCGGCAGGCCCCGCGGCAAAAGGCTGCTGGCTGCTGCGCGTGCCGGCGAATAGATAATTGCCGTCGATATCACGGCTGCCCGCGAAGGCGAGTAAATCGGCTTTGAGGCTATCGAGTTCTGCGGCAATATTGGCACGATCGGCCGGCCCAAGCGTGCCGTTTGCCGCCTGGACTGCCAGCTCTTTTACCCGACTCATCACGTCGCTCGCCCCTCTTACGCTGCTCTCTTCTACCGCCAGGCGGTCGCCAACGGTCGCCAAAGTGCTTGCGTAGCTATCTTGACGGACGATGGCTGACTGAAGCCGCTGTATTGCCACTACTTTTTCAGGGTCATCACTGGGTTTGCTGATTTGCATTCCAGTGGCGAGCTGGTTCTGGGTTTTGGCTATCCGGGTCTGCAGCTCGCTCATTTGCTGCGATGCTTGGTCAAAGGCGTAGCGTGTTGAGATGCTCATTTGTCCGGTACTCCGTTAGCGAATCTGAATGATTGAATCGAACAATTGGCTTGCGATTTGTATGGTTTTTGCCGCCGCCTGGTAGGCCTGTTGAAATCGGATCAGGTCGGCCGCTTCATCGTCAAGATTTACCCCCGATACTTTGTCGCGTGCTGCTATGGCTTGCTCATTGACCACGCTGAGCGCTTGTTGCGAAATCGTTGCCTGATTGGCGATGCTGCCTACCGCGCTGACCAAATCGCTATAGCCCTCGCTCAGCGTCTTGTCACCGGGCAGAAGAGACTTGTTGGAGGCCATGTCGGCAATGCGCAGGATGTTTTCATTGTTGCCAACGCCATCCTGGTTGCCGTCGACGCGAAAGCTGTCGCCGGCTGCCGGGGCGGTCGAAAAATTAAGCTTCAGCTCCCCGTAGGTGATACCCGTTTGCGGGTCGTATTTGCGCTGCGCCAAAACGCTGCCGGTGGTCACATCGGTGATGGTGTAGTTGTCCGCCGAGGTGAAGGTGATGTCCAGGGGCTGTCCGCGCTGCTGTTGCACCCGATCGACGCTTGCGACCTCATAGCTTGCGGCGACCGCGCCGGCACCGACACCGCTTGCGAATACGAGCAGGTCTTCAGGCGCCGCGCCGGCGATGTAGGCGGTGGCGCGCAAGCCGAGTTTGGCCAGATCGGATGCAGAACCATTGGCGCCAATGCCGATGCGCATCTCCTTTGCGCTGCTCAGACTGATATGACCGCGAAAAGTCGCCGCGCCAAGATTGAGCGCGTTCGTCACATAGCCGGCAGGGGTGCTTATGACAATATCCTTGCCGGCGTTGCCCGCAGTGTTGGTAAGCGTCATCGCCCCGTCGCGGTTGATCGCTGCACTGACACCGGTGGTTGCCGATTGCGCATTGATCGCAGTCATCAGACTTTGTGCACTGGCGAACGTACCCGAGCTGTCGGTGATCTGGGTGCCGTTAATCGTAATCGCCGTGCGCGTCGGGCTCAGTTTCAGGTCGGTTGCGCCGACCTGTATTTCGTTGATTGCGCTGGCCGTGACATCGGAGACGCCCGCGGCGGCCGCATTGATCCAGTTGGCGAGGTCTGCGGCTTGCATGCCGGCCGTAGGAACGACAAGGCTGGGGAGGGCCTTGCCGTTCAGGGTAAGGGCGCCGGCGGCGATGAAGGTGCTGCCGGCCAGCGCCGTCGCCGCAGGCATGGCGAGCGCTTCCAGTTTGGCCAAGATCTGGCGACGATCGACCACATTATTGGCAGCGTCATAGGCGGGGTCGCCCTGCGCGACTGCGCGTGCACCATAAAACACGTCAAGTTTGCGATAACCGGCCTCGCCGGATCGGTTGAGGTAGTCTGTGGAGTAGCCCGCCGCGGCGACAAAGCCGTTGGCCGGGCTGATTAAAGCCTGTTGCTGTGTGTCGCTAAGCGCCGGCCCTATCAGTTGGCGGCCATCGCGGGTGAAAATCTGCAAATCAAGGCTGTTGTCCGGCGTGGTTTCAAGATTAATGGCCACGTTGCGAAAGCCCGCCGGGATGGTGGTTATGCCCCTGGCCGGCGCAGTCGATGCGTTGACAAATTTCACGCCGCTCGAACGGCCGGCATTGTTCACCAAGGTCTTGTCGAGCAGGGCCGGACCCGGCAGCGCGCCCACTTGCGGTTTGTAGCTCAGAGAGGGGGAGGCAATGCTGCCGTTGGTAGCCTTGCCGGCAACCCGGAACAGCGCTCCGGCGGCAATGCGCTGCGGATCGATCTGGGTCATGCGTATGCCCGAGGCCGGTCTTTGCGCCGCTTTGAGTGCGAGCATATCGGCGTCCAGCGCCGTACCGCTAAAATTAAGGCGTACGCCGTTGATCGTCAACTCGCTCGCGCCACTGGCGCCGGTCAC
>CAMDRY010000466.1 GCA_945906975.1 Bordetella parapertussis
CAGGCCCGTTCGGCCGCGAGCTCCACGCTATCGGCTGGCCCGCCACTTTCGGATCGATGAATCTGGGCTTCCAGTCATCGGTCAGATAGTCCATGTCGCTGATCAACTCCATCAGACCGCCCATCGGTGTCCAGAAGTACCAGGTGAGGTTGGAGCCGACGGTGTGGCGCCCCGGGCCGTTGTGCGACTCCCAGCCTTGATCCTCGATATGCCGGCCACGATGCATGATGTGATCCAGATCGCGGAACTCATAGGCTGAATGCTGCAACCCGAAAAACCCCGCGCCATGGGATTCGAGCAGCAGGTTGTGGTGGTCGTGGGAGCCGCCCGAACGCATGAAATAGCCGTTGTCCCCGACGTTATCCGACAGCTTGAACCCCAGACGATCAATGTAGAAACGCGAATTGGCCAGAGCCTTCTCACCACTTGGAGTTAGATAGACAACGTGATTAATGCGCAATGGCCGAGCGATCAGGTTTTTCGCCGCCCCGTCGGCCGGTGTATTGATGCGCACCGGCGCGCCAACCAGGTTGAACGCCAGCGGCAGTTCGACAACCGGCACCCGCCGCGTCACGCAGAATCCGATCGCGTTGCCGGCTTCATCGGCGCAATGCAGCGTGCCCTCGGCATTTTCCGTGACGATTCGGTCGCGGCGCAATTCGGCGCCAATGGCCGCAAGCGTTGACGCGGTATCCGCGCCCCAGATGACCTCGCGGCCGCATGAACCGCTGAAAAAAAGGCTGTGATGTTGAATGGGCGGCAGTGATGCGTCGTCATGCGCGCGCAAGCTCACCACTGTTTTCTCGGCGGTTTCGAAGTCGGCACCGGAAACATTGGCTTTTCCGGGTGTAAATCCCCAGTCGTTCATGTAGCGGGTACAGGCCGCCAGATCCACCACGCCGTAGACAATTCGTTCTATGCCGATGATGTTCATATCTTGTTATCCCGATAATCGTTGTCGTTCCGAAAATTGAATAGAATGCCAAGGCATCATCATATCGCGAGCCTCAATAGTGAAAACATCGCCATGTCTGCGCGACTGATTGAAACGGGGCTGGCACTGCTGCTTGGACTGCAAGTCGGAGTTGCCTGCGCCCAAACGTATCCTGCCAAGCCGGTGCGGCTGGTCGTTCCATTTGGCGGCGGTGGCGCCGGCGTAGATGCGGTTGCGCGCGGTACCGCGCAGGCCTTGTCGGACGCCTGGAATCAACCTGTGGTTGTCGACAACCGGCCCGGTGCCAGCGGCATCATTGCGGCCGACCTGGTGGCGAAATCCGCCGCAGACGGCTACGTGCTGCTATTCGCCGAGGCGCCGCTGCTCTCCGTTCATCCTCTGGTGTTCCCGAAGCTGCCTTACGATCCGATTAAAGACTTTGCCCCCATCAGCAGTCTGGCCTTCATCAAGCAGGGGCTTGCCGTCAGCACAACGCTACCGGTAAAAAATGTGCGCGAGTTTCTGGAGTATGCGAAAACAAAACCGGGCATTCTCAATTACGGCTCCTACGGCACGGCGTCCGGCCCGCACCTTGCCATGGAGTTGTTCAAGCGCAATACCGGCGTGGAGATTCTGCATGTGCCCTACAAATCGCCGGCAGCCGTGGTCACCGACCTGATGAGCGGCGTGCTGCACTCGGTGATCATGGGCAGTTCAGGAAACCTGGTGGGCGCCTCCGCGCAGGGAAGGGTCAGACTGCTCGCGGTCGAAGGACCCAGGCGATCAGAGGTGTTCCCGGAGGTCCCCACATTCGAGGAAGCCGGCCTGCCGGGCATAAGCGCGCCAGTCTGGTTCGGCATCGTCGCGCCAGCGGGCACACCCAGGCCCATCGTCGACAAGATCAGCCGCGATCTGATCAGAATTACCGGCACCGCGGTTTTTCGTGAGAAGGTGATCGGCGCCGGACGTGAACCCGGTGGCAGCACGCCCGAGGCGTTCGCAACACTTATTCGCGATACCACCGCGCTGTGGGCGCCGATTGTCAAAGCCGCCAACATCACCCTGGAATAGGATTGCCCGCCGGGCGGCGAAATAACGTACCTCTTGGCGACGTGCAAGGGGGCAATCAGGATTTTTCGAAAGATTGCCATGAAAGTATTGCTTGCGATACCGATTTTTCTTTGCGCGCCTGCGCTGGTTGCCAGCGCGCATGCACAAAGTACCTTCCCCGCAAAACCGGTGAAAATCGTGGTCGGGTTCCCCGCGGGCAGTTCGGCGGATATTCCGGCTCGCATACTCGGCAAGGGCCTCGCAGACAGCCTCGGGCAGGCATTCGTCGTCGAGAACCGCCCCGGCGCTGGCAGCAATATCGCCGCCGAACTGGTTGCCCGGGCGCCCGCCGATGGCTACACACTGTTAATGGGTACCGTGGCGAACACCATCAGCGCCGCGCTCAACAGCAAACTCAGCTTCAATTTCGCCGAGGATTTCGCTGCGGTGGGCATGGTCGGCACGGTTTCGCCGATACTCGTTACGCATCCCTCGCTGGGCGTGAGTTCGGTACGCGAGCTCATCGCCGCCGCAAAAGCCAAGCCGGGGCAGATTACCTACGGATCGGCGGGCAATGGCACGCAAAGCCATTTATCGGGTGAGTTGTTCGGGCTGTTGAGCGGAGTCACGCTGTCACACGTGCCCTACAAAGGAGGCACGCAGGCCGTTACGGGCCTGGTTGCGGGGAGAATCATGCTGATGTTCAGCTCGGCCTCGACAGTATTGCCTTACGTGAAAACCGAAAAGATCAAGGCGCTGGCCAGCTCCGGGGCACAACGCGCGAGCGTCGCGCCGGATTTGCCCACCATCGCGGAAGCCGGAGTCCCCGGGTTTGAGACTACCCTGTGGATCGGCCTGTTTGCCCCGGCGGCAACGCCGCGCGACATGGTTGAGCGGATCTCCGAAGCCGTGGGAGCGGTCCTGGCGAATGCCGATGTGAGCATGCAGATCACATCGCAAAGCATCGACCCGCAATTCAGGGGATCGAAAGAATTCGCCGCCTACGTCCGCCGCGAAATTGACACCTGGCGCCGGGTGGTGAAGCAATCCGGGGTCAAGTCCGGGTAACCGAACATGAATCCGGAGCGCCAATCGCGATAAAGCGATTCAAGTAAAGCGGC
>CAMDRY010000467.1 GCA_945906975.1 Bordetella parapertussis
TTCTTGTCAATGCAACAAGACACCACGACACCCGGAACGCCATGAAACTTCGCCTGCCCTCCCTCCTTGCCATACTGTCCTCGCTGGCCTGTTTTTCACTCGTCGGCACAGGCAACGCCCTCGCCCAGAGCGCCGGTCCGGTCAAATTCACAACGGTCGAGGGCATTTCCGAATACCGCCTCAATAACGGCCTGAAGGTGCTGCTTATGCCCGACGGCTCGCTCGACACTATCACCGTCAATGTCGTCTACCTCGTCGGTTCGCGCGACGAGGGCTACGGCGAGTCGGGCATGGCCCACCTGCTGGAGCACCTGTTGTTCAAGGGCACCACCCGCCACCCGGACGTCAAGGCCGAGTTCACCGCCAAGGGCGCGCGCTGGAACGGCACGACATCGCTCGATCGCACCAATTACTACGAAACCTTCACCGCCACGCCGGCCAACCTCGACTGGGCGCTCGAAATCGAAGCGGACCGCATGATCAATTCGCGCGTCTCCCGTGCCGACCTTGACACCGAAATGACCGTGGTGCGCAACGAATTCGAGTCGGGCGAGAACAATCCCTTTGGCGTGCTCGGACAGCGCATGGCCGCCGCCGCCTTCATCTGGCACGGCTACGGCCGCTCCACCATAGGCGCGCGCTCGGACATCGAAAACGTGCCCATCGAACGGCTGCAGGCGTTTTACCGGCATTACTACCAGCCGGACAACGCGGTGCTGGTCATCGCCGGCAAATTCGACGAAGCACAGACGCTGGCAATGGTCGCACGCCACTTCGGCCCCATCCCCAAGCCGGCGCGCACGCTGCAAAAGACCTACACCGTGGAGCCGACGCAGGACGGCGAGCGCAGCGTCACGCTGCGCCGCGCCGGCGACGTGCAAATCGTCTCGGCCCTGTATCACATCGCCCCGGGCGCCAGCACCGACTACGCCGCCATCGACCTGCTCACCGCCATCATCAGCAACGTGCCCGGTGGCCGCCTGCACAAGGCGCTGGTGGACGGCAAGCTCGCCACCTCCATCTGGGGCTATGAACGCCAGCAGCGCGAAGCCGGTTACGCCAGCTTTGGCGCCAGCCTGCGCCCGGACATGTCACTGGATGCCGCACGCGAGGCCATGCTCAAGGCGCTGGAGAACATCGCCACCGACCCGCTCACCGTCGACGAACTCGAGCGCGCGCGCACGCGGCTACTCAACGAAATTGAGAACATGCTCGCCAACACGCGCGCCTTGTCGACCTCCATCACCGAGTACATCGCCATCGGCGACTGGCGCCTGCTGTTCCTGCACCGCGACCGCATCAAGCAGGTCAAACTGGCCGAAGTACAGGCGGCCGCCACGCTTTACCTCAAGGCGAGCAACCGCACGCTGGGCCTGTTCATTCCGACGACAAAACCGGAGCGGACGGAAATTCCCGCCGTGCCCGACCTCACACTCGCGCTCAAAGACTACAAGGGCAACCCCGAGGTCGCCGCCGGCGACGCCTTTGACCCGACCCCGGCCAATATCGAGCAGCGTGTGATCCGCCGCACCCTGCCCGGCGGCATGAAGCTGGTGATGCTGCCCAAGAAAACCCGCGGCGGCACCGTCATCGCGGCGCTGGGCATCCGCTGGGGCGACGAGCGCAGCAAGGAAAACCGCGCCACCGCCTGCGGCATCGCCAGCGCCATGCTGATGCGCGGCACACAAAAGCACACGCGCGAGCAACTGCGCGATGCCTTCGACAAGCTGCGCGCGCAAGTGGGCATAGGCGGCGAAGGCGCCTCCGTCGAGACGGTGCGCGCCAACCTGCCCGAGACCCTGAAACTGGTGGCCGAGGTGCTGCGCACCCCGTCCTTCCCGGAAAAGGAATTCGAACAACTGAAGCTCGCATCGCTGTCGGCGATCGAGACCCAGCGCAGCGAACCGGGCGCGCAGGCCGGCCTGCTGCTCGGCCGTCACATGTCGCCGTATCCGCCGTCGCACTGGTTTTACATCGCCACGCTGGACGAGCGCCTCGAGCGCATCAAGGCGCTCACGCTCGATGAGGTGAAAAAATGCTACGGCGATTTTTACGGCGCATCAGACAGCGAACTGTCCCTTGTCGGTGACTTCGATCCGGAAGAAATTGCCAAGCTGGCGCAACAGCTTTTCTGCGACTGGAAAAGCCCGAAGTCCTACACGCGCATTCCCGGCCCTTACGTCGCCGTCCCGCCGATCGACCGCCTCATCGAAACCCCGGACAAGGCCAATGCGGTGCTGCGCGCCAGCATGAGCCTGAAGCTGCGCGACGATCATCCGGACTATGTCGCCCTCATCATCGGCAACTACCTGCTCGGCGGCTCGGCCGATTCGCGCCTGTGGCGGCGCATCCGCGAAAAAGAAGGCCTCTCCTACAGTGTCGGCTCTGCGCTTTCGGCCAGCGCCTTTGACGAGCGCGGCGAGTTCAGCGTATCGGCCATTTACGCGCCGCAAAACCGCTCACGCGTCGAATCTGCGACAAAGGAAGAACTCGAGCGCGCGCTGCGCGAGGGCTTTACCAAAGAGGAGGTCGAGAATGCCAAGTCCGGCTACCTGCAGGCGCGCCGCGGTGCCCGCGGCCAGGACGGCGCCCTCGCCGCCCGCCTGGCGAGCTACGCCGTGCTCAAGCGCACCATGCAATGGGATGCCGACTTCGACGCCAAGATCGCAGCACTCACGCCCGAGTCCATTCTTGCCGCGCTCAAACGCCACCTTGATTTCAGCCAACTGAGTTCAGTCAAGGCCGGCGACTTTGCCAAGCCAAGCGCTGCCCTACCGGCGACCAATCCGGACAGCAGTGCTAAAGCGAAATAAGCGCCTCCGCGTGACGTAAAAAAGTCGGGGGGCGCCCAATGCATGCAATCGCGAACCAGCCGGCATCCCCCGCTGCCGCAAAGGGCTGGCGCAGGATCAAGATACGCATAGAATCAGTCCTGCCACCACGGCACTTGAAGCGTGGCGATGCGTGCTGATGCGCGCTGAGTGCTTGGTCAGTGGTCAGTGCTTAGTGCTTAGTGCTTAGTGCTTAGTACTTAGTGCTTAGTACTTAGTGCTTAGTACTTAGTGCTTAGGGCTTAGGGCCTACCAGGCAAGTCGCAAC
>CAMDRY010000468.1 GCA_945906975.1 Bordetella parapertussis
CCCAAGGACCAAGGGGCTGATCTAGAGCGCGACGACGAGCTGGGCGAGATGGTCCGGATCGGCCAGCAGTTCGGCGCTGGTGCCGCTGTGGATGATGCGGCCGCGGCTTAGCACCAATACCTGTTGCGTGACTTGCAGTGCGAGTTTCGCCGACTGTTCCACCAGGATCACCGTGAGGGCTTCTTCGCGGATCAGCCGTTGCAATGCCCCCATCAACATTTCAACGATGATCGGGGCGAGGCCTTCCATTGGTTCGTCCAGCAGCAGCAGCGCCGGGTCGCCCATCAGTGCGCGGCCGATGGACAGCATTTGCTGTTCGCCGCCGGAAATCTGGTTACCCATGTGGCTGCGGCGCTCGGCAAGGCGGGGGAAGAGTTCGTAGACACGCTCAAGCGGCCAGCGGCCGGGGCGCGCGGCGACCCTGAGGTTCTCCTCGATCGTCAGCGATGGGAAGATGTCGCGCGTTTGCGGCACGTAGCCGATGCCCAGTTGCGAGCGTTCATGCACCGGCATGCGGCTTATTTCCGTGCCACGGTATTCGATGCCGCCGGCGTGGAAGGTGGTGTGGCCCATGATGGTTGCCAGCAAGGTGGTTTTGCCCACGCCGTTGCGGCCGAGCAGCGCGAGCGAGCCGCGCTCAGGCAGTTCGAAGCCGATGTCCTCCAGAACAACGGTCGCGCCATAGCCGGCGCGCACGCCACTGAGTTTCAGCGCGGGGGGGGCGGATGAGGCTGATGCGTCAGTGGTCATTTTGTTCCCCCAGGTACACCTGGTGCACGCGTTTATCTGCGGCGATCTCGTCGGGCGTGCCCTCACACAGTACCTCGCCCTGGACCAGCACGGTGATGCGTTTGGCGAAGCGGAAAACCAGATCCATGTCGTGTTCGATGATGAGGATTGCGATGTCCTTGGGCATGGTGTCGAGTGCCTGCAGGATGCGTTCGGACTCCATCGAGGGTACGCCCGCAGCCGGTTCGTCCAGAAGCAGCACCTTGGGTTGCAGTCCGAGCGCGATGGCGATCTCCACCAGGCGCTGCTTGCCGTAGGGCAGGTCGATGACGCGCTTGCCGGCATCGTCAGCGATGCCCAGCGTATCGAGCAGGGCGAGCGCCTCGTCACGCACGGCGCGGTGCGCGGCGGCTGGCCGCCACATGCTGCCGGCCACGCCGTGGCGCTCGGCCACGCCCAGGGCGACGTTATCCATGACGCTCATGTTGCGGAATAACGTGTTGATCTGGAAGGTGCGTCCCAGGCCCTGCTTGACGCGGCCCGATTGCGGCAGGCGGGTGACGTCCTGGCCGGCAAGAAAGATTTGTCCGGAGGTGGGCGCCAGGCTCCCGGTGAGCATGTTGACAAAAGTGGTCTTGCCGGCGCCGTTCGGGCCGATGAGGGCATGGCGCGCACCGGCTTCCAGGCGGAAGTCGATTTTTTCGGCCACCGTCAGCGCGCCGAAGCTCTTGCATAACTGGCGTGTTTCGAGAACGGCGCTCATGCTGTTTTGGCCTTGAATCTGTCAACCAGCCTGTCAATGATGCCAAGGATGCCGCCGCGGGCGAATAGCACCACTATCACCAACATCAGGCCGATGCCGAAGTACCAGTATTCGGGGAATTGTTTGGCGAGGTAATCCTGCGCGATCAGAAACACCACCGGGCCGACAAAGGCGCCATAGAGCCGGCCGACCCCGCCCAGAATGAGCATGACCAGCAGTTCCCCGGATGGCTCGAAGCCAAGCACGTTCAGTCCGACGAACTGGTTGGTCTGCGTCAGCAGGGCGCCGGCGACGCCGGCGATGGCTGCCGATATGGTGTAGACCACAACCAGGCGCCAGTAGACCGGCGCGCCTATGGCGTGCATGCGTGTGCTGTTTTCACGCATGCCGGTGAGGGCGACGCCGAAGGGCGAGTAAATGAGGCGGCGGATCAGCCACCAGCCGCCGAATACCAACGCGAGGCTCCACAGGTAGGCGGTCTTGCCGTAAAGATCGAATTTGAACATGCCGAGGATGGGCGCGATGATCACGCCCGAGAGTCCGTCAGCCCCGCCGGTGAGGTCGGTCGCCTTGTTGGCGATTTCAAGGCACACGGCGGCAATGGCAAGGGTCAGCATCAACTGGGCGAGACCGTGGGTGCGCAGGATGACTGCACCGGTGGCAAGGCCCAGCAGGCCGGCGGCCACGCCGCTGACGAGCAATTGGATGATTGGGTCGGTGATGCCCATTTTGGCCGCCATGATGCCGGTGACATAGGCGCCAAAGCCGAAAAACGCCGCGTGCCCCAGCGTGATGATGCCGGCGTAACCGAGGATCAGGTCAAGCGACAGTGCAAACAGGATGTAGGTCAGCACCCGCGCGCCGAGGGAAAGATAGTCGGGCAGTAGGAAAAACACCGCGACTGCCGCGATCCAGGGCAGCCATTCGGTCCAGCGCAGCCGGGGTGAGGCGCTATAGCCGACGTGCTGGCTCATGCGCGTTTCCCGAACAGGCCGGCCGGCCGCCACAACAGCAGGCCGATGGTGGCGACATAGATGAAAAAGGCGCCGAACTGCGGTACCCAGTATTTGCACGCGGTATCGGTTATGCCGATCAACAGGGCGGCAACGAAAGGCCCGCGCAGGCTGCCCAGGCCGCCCACGGACACGACGATGAGAAAGTAGACCAGCTGCTCAAACGGATAGGTCGGCTGCACTGCGACGATCTCGGCGCCGAGGGCACCACCGAGGCCGGCAAGGCCGCTGCCGACGGCGAAGGTGATGCTGAACAGGCGCTTGGTGTTGATGCCTATGGACTGCGCCATCGGGCGGTTGTCCACGGCCGCGCGCACCATCGCGCCCCAGATGGTGCGCTCCACGCCGAACCACAGTCCGGCGATCATGGTGGAGCTGAACAGGATGAGGAACACGCGATAGGCGGGGAAGTCGCGCCCGAACAGGGAGAACTGGCCTTTGAGATATTCAGGCAGGATGACCGGTTGTTGCAGCGTGCCGAAAATGAGGCGCGCGATGGCCACCGACATGAAAATCAGGCCGATGGTGAACAACACCTGTTCGAGTTCGGATGCACCGTATAGACGCGAGTAGAGCAGTCGTTCCAGCACGACG
>CAMDRY010000469.1 GCA_945906975.1 Bordetella parapertussis
TCCGTAACTGTTCCGTGATTGTTCCGTGATTGTTCCGTGATTGTTCCGTGACTGTTCCGTGATTGTTCCTCGCAGCGCGGCATTTTACTTCAACTAGGTTTTAAATTCAGGACTTTAAGCTGGCAGCGGCCGGGATTAAATAGCGCCCACTAACACCAGAAGGGGCGACCAAGCCGACTGGAAAGTCGCGCAAGGCGGGGGGGGTTGCAGTCGCGCTCCCGGTTACGCCCTGGCGCGCGCCAACGCTGCTGCAGACTAGCCCGCGCCGTCCGAATTCAGCTCGGGCCGCTACCGGCGTGCCGGGCCAGCGCCCAGGCGACATGCTCGCGCACCAAGGCCGACGGGTCTTCCTCCCGCGAGCGCAAAGCCCTCAAGCTCACCTCCCCCGAAGGCGCGTTGCCCAGGCCAACCGCCAGATTGCGCGACCAGCGTTCATAGCCGATGCGGTGAATCGCACTACCGGCGGTGCGCTCAAGGAATTCGCGCTCGGTCCAGGCAAAAAGATCCGCCAGTTGCGCATTATCCAGGCCATGACGCACACGGAAATCGGGCTCTGCGCTGACCTGGGCGTACTTGTTCCAGGGACACACCAGCTGGCAGTCATCACAACCATAAACACGGTTGCCAATGAGCGGTCGCAACGCGACCGGGATGGAACCTTTGAGCTCTATGGTGAGATAGGAAATGCAACGCCTCGCATCCAGTTCACGCGGCCCGACAATCGCCTGCGTCGGGCAGACATCAATACACTTGGTGCAACTGCCGCAGTGCTCGGCCAGGGGAACGTCAGTCGGCAAAGGCAGGTCGGTGTAGATCTCGCCCAAAAAGAACAAAGACCCCGCCTCGCGCGAAAGCAGCAGCGTATGCTTGCCACGCCACCCAAGCCCGGCCCGGGTGGCGATCTCCACCTCCATAACGGGCGCCGAGTCGACAAACACCCGGTGACCGAAGGCCCCGACCTCACCCTGGATGCGATCGGCCAGCGTCTGCAGACGTCCGCGTAACACCTTGTGATAGTCGCGGCCGAGGGCGTAGCGCGCGATATAGGCCTTGTCTGCATCGGCTATAACGCCCCACGCTTCGGCACCTGCGTCAGCTTGATGCTGATAGTCGAGGCGAACCGAGATAACGCGCAGGGTTCCGGGCACCAGTTCCTGCGGACGCGAGCGCCGCGTGCCATGCCTTGCCATATAATCCATCTCGCCGTGAAAACCCTTTGCCAGCCAATCGGCAAGCCGTTTTTCGGCGATGGCGAGATCGCAATCGGCTACGCCGACCGCGCCGAAGCCAAGCTCGCGCCCCCAAGCCTTGATAGCGGCGGCCAGCATGGCGTAATCGACCGCGCTCTTCGCCGGCTCTTTGGCCGCGTCCTTGTTTAGGGGTTCCTGCGTTTGACTCATCCTGATCATATTAAAGCCTTGACCCTGCGCCTGCCCGACCTGGCCGCGACCGAGCGCCTTGGCGTGCAACTGGCAGGCTTGCTGCACCCGGGGCTCAAAATTTATCTTTCCGGCGACCTTGGCAGCGGCAAAACCACCCTGGTACGCGCCCTGCTGGCCGCAGCTGGTTACAGTGGGCGGGTAAAAAGTCCGACTTATGCATTGGTTGAACTTTACGTCATTTCTAAGTTATACTTGTACCACTTTGATTTCTATCGATTCCGAGACCCTGAGGAGTGGCAGGATGCGGGTTTTCGAGAGCACTTTGATGGCAGCGCGGTTTGCCTGGTTGAGTGGCCGGAAAAAGCTGCGGGTTTATTGCCACCTGCCGACCTCGATATATCGATCGCCATACCCGACCAGCGCCAAGGCGGTGGACGGAACCTTAAGATCAGCGCCAACAGCGCATCAGGGGAAAATTGTCTAATCGCTTTGCAGCCCGCATCCTCCTCATAACGCATGTTGCACTGCGGGTCCTTTTCTTCACTATAGTTCCGCTGTTCCTGATCGCCTTTGCGGTACACGCCATCGCCGCAGCCCCACCCGCGCCCGATACGACAGCCAACACCATCAAAGCCGTGCGCATCTGGCCCTCGCCGGTCTACACCCGCATCACACTCGAGTCCAAGGCACCGATACGGCACGAATTGCTGTCGGTAAAAAATCCCGAACGCTTGGTGCTCGACATCGAGAACTTCGACTTCGCCAGCGTGCAGCAGGAACTCACCGGCAAGCTTCTGCCCGACGATCCATTCATCGCATCGATACGCGCCGGCCGCTACAAGCCCGGCATCGTACGCGTGGTCTTCGACCTCAAGACCGAGGTCAAGCCGCAGATATTCACACTCAAGCCGGTCGGCGAATACGGCCATCGCCTGGTGCTCGATGTCTACCCCGCGGTTGCAACCGATCCGCTGATGGCCTTGCTGGACAAACCCGCCGCCCCGCAGTCAGAGGCATCCGGGGCAGCCAGAAAATCCGACCCTGCCCAAGCTGGGAAAACCGATCCCGCACCCTTGCCCGCCACGACGCCAACGACCGCCGTGGCGGAGAACAAACCGGCTGACAGCAAGTCCGAGGGCAAGAATGGCAAAGGGTCCGGCGTCGCACGTCTTATCACCATTGTCATAGACGCCGGACACGGTGGCGAGGATCCGGGTGCCCGCGGTCATCACGGCAGCTATGAGAAAAACATCACCCTCACCATCGCCCGAAAACTCAAGACGGTGATCGATGCCGAACCGAACATGCGCGCGGTGCTGACACGCGACGGCGACTACTTCATTCCCCTTGGCGGGCGGGTTGAAAAAGCGCGTCGCGTCAAGGCCGACTTGTTTGTATCCGTTCACGCCGATGCCTTCATCAAGCCGCACGCACGCGGCTCCTCGGTGTTTGTGCTGTCCGAGCGCGGCGCAACATCAAGCGCGGCAAAGTGGCTGGCAAAAAAGGAAAACGACGCCGACTTGATAGGCGGCGTCAACATCGCGGTCAAGGATCGTTACCTCGCGCAGACCCTGCTCGACCTGTCGCAGACGGCCCAGATCAACGACAGCCTCAAACTGGCGCGCTCGGTGCTTGCCGAGCTGGGCGCCATCAATACCCTGCACAAGGCACACGCCGAGCAGGCGAGCTTCGCCGTACTCAAAGCCCCGGA
>CAMDRY010000470.1 GCA_945906975.1 Bordetella parapertussis
GAACCAGCTGATCCCGGACGTGAAAGTGACGCTGGATTTCGAGCGCCGCCGTCCGCCGCTCGAATTGCGCCCGCCCTCGCTGGCCCTGGCCACGCACGCCCAGAAAATCTACGCCGAACTTGGCCGACCGCTGTTGGTGAGCAACGTCGCCGTAGGCGGCGGTACCGATGCCGCCTTCGCCGGCCTCAAGGCCACGGGCCCGGTACTGGAGAGCATGGGCTTGCGCGGTTTCGGCTCGCATTCAAACGACGCCGAATACATCGAAATCGATTCGATCGAACAACGCCTGTATCTCGCCGCGCGCCTGATCATGGATTTCGCCCAGGGCAAGGATAAATAACCGCCATGCAGATCATCCCCAACCTGTTCATCCTGTTGCTCGTACTCGCGACACCCGCACTCGCGCAAGCCCCCCACAGCCACCAGCACAGCTTCGGTGACGCTGACAAATGGGCCAAGGTATTCGATGACCCGGAGCGCGATGCCTGGCAAAAACCGCATGAGGTGATTGAGGCCCTCGCGCTCAAGCCCGACGCGGCCGTGGCCGACCTCGGTGCCGGCACCGGCTATTTCGCTATGCGACTTGCGCACATGGTCTCAAAGGGTCGCGTCTACGGCGTGGACCTCGAACCGGACATGGTGAAGTACCTCGCCGAACGCGCCAAAAAGGAAGGCGTGAAAAACCTCAGCGCCGTGCAAGGCACGCCCTCGGATGCCAAGCTGCCGGCCAAGGTCGACCTGGTGTTGCTGGTGGATGTGTATCACCACATCGGCAAGCGCGAAGCCTACTTCGGCAAGCTCGCCGCCGCGTTAAAACCCGGCGGACGCGTGGCCATCATCGACTTCAACGCCAGCTCCAAAGTCGGCCCGCCGGTGCGCGAGCGCATGACCGCCGAACAAGTGCAGGCGGAAATGGGCAAGGCCGCTTACCGCCTCGCGGCCCACCACGACTTCTTGCCCAACCAGTACTTCCTGGTGTTCGAGCGCAGCAAATAACAGGTGACAGGTAACAACACGCAAAGGGTAACAAACGCCGGACAATACCGTCTTCTGACGGCATCAATGATGTCGCGGTAGACTCGTCTCAAAACAAGGCGGCACAAGACCGCTCGCACGAATTTACTTTGGCTTATGCAGCAAACTCGGGCATAAAAAAAGCGGCACCCACCAACCGGAGGAAACACCATGTCACTCGATTCCCCACGCGACTGCGCCACCCACAACCAGGGCGCCTGCAACTGCGCCACCGTCGAAATCACCGCCGAGCAGTTCGGCACGCGCCGCGGCTTCATGCAAGCCATGGGTGCGATCACAGCGACCGCCGCCCTGCCCGCCTGCACCAGCATGGGTTCCTCGGCCGCCGCGCCAAAGCTCATCGACACCCACCACCACTTTTATCCGCCCGCCTACCAAAAAGCCTGGCTGGGTTGGGAAGCCGAGCGCAAGATCCCGCACTTCACGCAGCAGGTGGGCTGGAGCATCAGCAAAGCCCTGGCTGAAATGGACAAGGGCGGCGTCAAGACCGGCATTCTGTCGCTCGCCTCCACGCCCGGCGTGTGGTTCGACAAGGGCCCGGCCGAGGCCATCAAGATGGCGCGCGAGTGCAATGACTTTGGCGCCAAGATGGTCAAAGACTACCCGGGCCGCTTCGGCCTGTTTGCCACGTTGCCGATGATAGACGTCGAGGCCAGCCTGAAAGAAATCGCCTATGTCTTTGATGTGCTCAAGGCCGACGGCGTGGGCCTGCAGACCAACTACGGCGACGTCTGGCCGGGCGACGCCAAGTTCAAACCGATTTTCGACGAACTCAACCGCCGCAAGGCCGTGGTGTACTTCCACCCGCTGGTCGCCGCCTGCTGCGGCCGCCTGTCAGTGGGCACCTTCCCCGCCGTCATCGAAGTGCCGCACGACACCACGCGCGCCGTGGTGAGCCTGCTCTTGTCGGGCACGCTTGCGCGCAACCGCGACACCAAGTGGCTGTTCAGCCACGGCGGCGGCACCGTGCCCATGCTCGCAGGTCGCATGGATTACTTCTTCAAGTTCCGCCCCGACGCCAAGACCATCGCCCCCGATGGCTTCGAGGCCGAGTTCAAGCGCCTGTTCTACGACACCGCCAACGCCACGCACCCCTCGTCGATGGCCGCGCTGCTCAAGCTCATCCCCGAGTCGCAGGTGGTGTTTGGCACCGACTACCCGTATGTGCCCATCGACACCCAGGCGGCGGCCATCCGTAAACTGGGCTTGTCGGACGCGACGGCGCAAGCCATCGAGAGCGGCAACGCCATGAACCTGGTGCCGCGACTCAGGAACTGACGTTTCAAACGGGCTTGCGAGTTTTTTCGTATATGACCAGAATATACGGACATGCTTGACTTTGAACGCATCGAAGGCTTCGAATGGGATGCCGGCAATGCCCGCAAGAACGAAAAACACGGCGTTTCCCAGGCCGAGGCGGAGCAGGTGTTTTTTGATGCCTTGCTGTTGGTCCTTGCCGATACTGCACATTCCCAGTCCGAACCTCGCTTTCACGGACTGGGGGCAAGCGCAGATGCGCGCCTGTTGCATGTGACGTTCACGCTCCGCCAGGATGGCACGCGGATACGCATCATTTCGGCCCGAGGCATGAGCCGCAAGGAAAGGACTCTTTATGAACAAAAAGCCTAGTGCAGTACCGCACTTCAAGACGGAGGCCGCCGAGCGCGCTTACTGGGAGGCGAACGACAGCGCCACGCTCGTCGATTGGTCCAAGGCCGAGCGCGTTCGCATGCCCAACCTGAAACCGACCACGCAAAGCATTTCCCTGCGCCTGCCATTGCATCTGCTCGAACGCATCAAGACTGCAGCCAACGCTCGTGATGTGCCTTATCAGTCGCTGATCAAGGTGTGGCTGGAAGAAAAAGCAAAGCAGTCGACATAGTCGCCTCCGGAGTCGCGAGATCGCGGCCGGATGGGAGATCAGGTCATTGCGAGCTCTGCGAAGCAATCTCGTCGCATCAAGGACATCGAGAATGGATAAACTACATTTCGACCGGTTGATCAAAGGCGTCCGCGAAATGAAGCGTCATATCACCGCAAACACCAGCAC
>CAMDRY010000471.1 GCA_945906975.1 Bordetella parapertussis
GAGTCTTAACCACCGGTTCAGGCAGATGAGGGACAGCTTTACTGGATGTTCGCAGGTGCCAGATTTGGGACCGCGAAGAGGAAGGTGGCGCTAACCGGGTGATGCGCTACTCAGACCCTGCACGCATAGTACACGATAAAGCCCTGTACGGAAAGATTTATTTCATCCAGGAGGCGACATCCTCTGTACTCAGCTCGTAGCCCGCGGTCGATTTCGGGGTGTTGTCAACCGTGTGCTTGACCGCGACCTTTTGGAAGGTCTCGGCCAGTTGGATGCTCAGCGCGGCCAGGGCGTCGGGCTCGGGTTTGATCACGGCGACGTTCTCCACGCGCAAAAAGGCGCGTCCGACGAGTTCGATGAAAATCAGTTCGGCCAGGCTGGTATGGTGCGTGGCAGGCGCGGCGTGGCCACTTGCGTCGGCCTTTGGCGCTGGGGGAGGGGCTGCGTTTCCGCTCATGTGAAGATGCTTTCCTGTGGCTGATCAATTACAAAATACCCTAACTGTACGCCGAAACGCCCGCACGGGCGGGCGGTGCGGCTTAGCTGCTGCCGTGGTGTTCGAGAAAGTCAGCCAGTGCCCGCGCCGTGTGTGAACGCCCTGGCGTTTGCGCCATGCGCAGTGGCGGCGCTTCGAACACCACGCGCCCGCCGGCATCACCGCCTTCCGGACCCAGATCGATGATCCAGTCGGCATCGGCCATCACATCGAGGTTGTGTTCGATCACCACCACGCTGTTGCCGGCGTCGACCAGACGGTGCAACACGCGTATGAGTTTTTCGACGTCGGCCATGTGCAGGCCCACCGTCGGTTCATCGAGCACATAGAGCGTGTGGCTCGAGGCACCGGCGCGGCCGGGGCGCGCCATGGCATTGCCCTCGGCGTCGATGCGCACCTTGGCCAGTTCGGTGACGAGCTTGATGCGCTGTGCCTCGCCGCCCGACAGCGTCGGGCTTTGCTGGCCGAGCGTGAGGTAGCCCAGGCCGACGTCCTGCAGCAGGCGCAATGCGTGGTGTAGCGCGGCGTGCGCGGAAAAAAACTCCACCGCCTCGTCCACGTTCATCATCAGCACCTCGCCTATGGACTTACCCTTGAACGGCACCGCCAGGGTCTCGGGGTTGAAGCGCACGCCACCGCAGGCTTCGCAGCCGACTTTCACGTCCGGCAGAAAACTCATCTCGATGCGCTTCACGCCCTGGCCTTCGCAGGTTTCGCAACGCCCTCCGGCGGTGTTGAACGAAAACCTGCCGGGGGCGTAGCCGCGCATGCGCGCTTCGCTGGTGTCGGCAAAGAGTTTGCGGATGGTGTCCCAGAAACCGACGTAAGTGGCCGGGCAGGAACGCGGCGTCTTGCCTATGGGCGTCTGGTCGACTTCGAGCACGCGGCCAACCTGCTCCCAGCCTTTGATGTCCTTGCAGCCGGTGAGCGGCGGCTTGGTCTTGTTGCGACCCCCGGCGACAAGGCGGGCGAGGTTGGCATGCAGTACGTCGCGCGCCAGCGTCGACTTGCCAGAGCCCGACACGCCGGTGACCACGCTCAGTCGCGCCAGCGGAATGCGCGCGGCGACATTGCGCAGGTTGTGCAGTGTCGCACCGACGATCTGGAGCGATGGCGTTTTGGCATCAACGCCGCGTGGCGGATGCAGCGGATGCTGCAGCGGTTGGCGTAAAAAGCGGCCGGTAATGGATTCCGGATTGGCCATCAGTTCGGCGGCAGTGCCGGCAGCTATGACGCGGCCACCCAGTTTGCCGGCGCCGGGGCCAAGGTCTATGACGTGCGCCGCACGACGAATGGTGTCCTCGTCGTGCTCGACCACCACCAGGGTGTTGCCCTTTTTCTCCAGTTTTTCGAGGGTGTTGAGCAGGATGTCGTTGTCGCGCGGGTGCAGGCCTATGGTCGGCTCATCGAGGATGTAGCAGACGCCGCGCAGGTTGGAACCGAGTTGCGCGGCAAGACGTATGCGTTGTGCCTCGCCACCCGACAGCGTTGGCGCAGAACGATCAAGAGACAAGTAGGGCAGCCCGACTTCGCCTAAAAATCCGAGCCGCGAGCGCAGCTCGGCGATGATGTCACGCGCAATTTCGGCTTCGCGGCCCTTCAGTTGCAAGGCTTCGAATACTGCGCCCACCTTGTTGACCGGCATGGACACCAGCTCTGAAATGGAGCGCTTGTGCCAGCGCACCGCCAGCGCTTCGGGGTTCAGGCGCCGGCCATTGCAGGCGGGGCAGGCGTGCGCGATGCCATCGTCGCCGGCCTGGTCGTCAATCCAGTTGTCGAGGCGCCGGTCTTCCTGTTCACGGCTGACGTCCTCATCCTCGCTATAGCCGGTGATCTTGATACCGGTGCCAAGGCAGCTCACGCACCAGCCGTGGCGCGAGTTGAAGGAAAACAATCGCGGGTCGAGTTCTGCAAAGCTCCTGGCGCATGAGGGGCAGGCGCGCTTGGTCGAGAACACCTGCAGCGGCAGCGTCATCTCGAGGTATTGCTTTTTTGACCTGGCAGCGGCGTCGGCGAGCTGGTCCAGGCCGCCCAGTACGTGGACGATGCCCTTGCCAAAATCAAGGGCCCTCTTCAGGCCATCGCGCAGCGCGGTTTCATTGCCGCCCACGGTGATGTCGGCCACCGGCAGTTCTATGCTGTGTTCCTTGAAGCGATCCAGGCGCGGCCACTTGGCCGTGGGCAGGAACTCGCCGTCGACGCGCAGGAATTCATAGCCCTTGGCGCGCGCCCACTTGGCGAGGTCGGTGTAATAGCCCTTGCGCGCGGTGATCAGCGGTGCCAAGAGGCCGATGCGTTGCCCACGCGAAGGACCGGAGGCCCCTTCCCTTCCCCCGTAGTCGCGCTGAATGCGCGCGGCGATGGCGTCAAAACTCTGCGGTTCGATCGGCACGTCGCAGTCGGGGCAATACTGGGTGCCCAGCTTGACGTAGAGCAGGCGCAGGAAGTGGTAGATCTCGGTCATGGTGGCGACCGTGCTCTTGCGACCGCCGCGGCTGGTGCGCTGCTCTATCGCCACCGTCGGCGGGATGCCGAAGATGGCGTCGACATCGGGGCGCGACGAGGGCTGCACAAACTGCCGCGC
>CAMDRY010000472.1 GCA_945906975.1 Bordetella parapertussis
GGGCTCCGGTGGTTCGCGCCGCCGGCGCGCGTGCAGACTGAACATGCCATTAATTCGGTGAGTCTGAGCTGAGAAAGGGTAGTCCCGATGATTACGTTGGAACAAAACGAGCAACTGAGCAAAACCGGCGCCGGCACACTGATGGGCGATTTACTTCGTCGTTACTGGGTCCCGGCACTGATGGCTGAGGAGATTGTCGAGCCTGATGGGGCGCCGGTGCGTGTGCAACTCCTGGGGGAAAAGCTGATTGCATTTCGTGACAGCAGCGGAAAAGTAGGCGTGCTCGACGAATTTTGCGCGCATAGGGGTGTTTCGCTTTGGTTCGGGCGCAACGAAGAGGGTGGCTTGCGCTGCCCTTACCATGGCTGGAAGTACGACGTCACAGGACAGTGCACCGACCTTCCCTCAGAACCGGAAGAGACCGGGATACGCCGTGATATGAAACTCACCGCCTATCCGACGCTAGAGCAGGGCGGGGTGATATGGATTTATATGGGGCCACCGGAACTGCAGCCCGGGCCACCAGGCCTGGAGTGGACGCTGGTCGCGCCCGAGCAGCGCTTTGTGTCAAAGCGCCTGCAGGAGTGCAATTTCCTGCAGGCGCTCGAAGGCGGGATCGACTCCAGCCATGTTTCCTTCTTGCACGCCGGGGCACTGCACAAGGATCCGCTTTTCGTGGGTAGCCGCGGCAACGAGTACAACCTGCGCGATCGCATGCCGTTTTTTGATGTGGTGGATTTTGACGGCGGCCTATTGATAGGGGCCCGTCGCAACGCCGACGAAGGCCGCTATTATTGGCGCATCACGCCATGGATCATGCCCTGGCACACCATTATCCCGCCGCGGGCTGGTCATCCGCTTGGCGCACATGTGTGGGTGCCCATCGACGATGAACGGTGCTGGACCTGGAGTATCAATTACCATCCTGCTCGCGCGCTCAGCGAAAAAGAAGTGGCCGCAATGAAAAACGGCGCCGGCATCCATGTGAATTACGTTCCAGGTAGCTTTGTGCCTCTGGCTAACAAGTCGAACGACTATCTGATGGACCGGGCTGGGCAAAAGCGCGGCGAGACCTATAGCGGGGTGGAGGGCATTTCCATGCAGGACGCCTCCTTGCAGGAGTCGATGGGGCCGTTGCAGAATCGTAGCAAGGAACACTTGGTGCTGACCGACAAGGGCATTGTTGCAACACGCGCCCGCCTGCTCAAGGCGGCCAGGCTCAATCGTGATGGCAAGTCAGTTCCCGCGCTGGATGAAAAATCGCAGCACGTGCGTTCCTGCGCAATCGAGTTGCCGCATGCGGTGCATTTCAAGGACGGCGCGATGGACGGGCTGTTCCGGGACCTGGGCACCGATCCGGTGACAGTCTGAGGTGGCAATGACTCTTCCGCGTATAGCCATAGCGCTTGGTGATCCGGCTGGTATAGGACCCGAGATCGCCCTCAAGGCCGCACTGGATGAGCGGGTGCGCAGCGTCTGCCGACCTTTGCTGGTCGGTGATCGTAGGGTGGTGGACACGCACGCACAGTTGTGCGGCCTTGCCCCGCGAATCCGGGGGTTCAGGGAGGCGGCGCAGATCGATTGGGAGGGCGAAGGTCTCGCGATGCTTGAACTGAACCAGTTCCCCGCCGGAACATTCGCGCTTGGCGAAATTCGCGCGGCTCATGGGAAGGCCGCATGCGATGCGGCGCGCGCGGCGATCCAGGCGGCTCTGGACGGGCAGGTCGATGCGGTTGTTGCCGCACCGCAGACTGAAACGGCGATCAAACTTGCCGGCATTGAGTTTGACGGCTATCCGTCTTTTGTCGCCCGCTGCACCGGTGTGGCGCCAGAGGATGCGTTTTTAATGATTTGTTTCGATAGCACCCGCATCGTCCACACCACACTGCACGTGAGCCTCAGGCAGGCGATCAGGCTGATTACCAAGGAGCGTGTCGGCGCAGTCATACGTTCGGCCGATGCCGCGCTAAGGCGCATAGGCATCGCCAGGCCGCGTTTGGCGGTGTCCGGGCTCAATCCGCATGCCGGCGAGGACGGGATGTTCGGCAGCGAAGAAAAGAAAATTATCAGTCCGGCAATCATCGCGGCACAATCGGCCGGGGTGGATGTTGCGGGCCCATTCGGCGCGGATACGATGTTCCATCATGCCGGCTATGACGCATTCATTGTGATGATTCACGATCAGGGGCATATCGCCGCCAAGCTGCAGGCGCGCAATCGCACGGCCGGGTTGACGATAGGCACACCGGTGCTTTTCTCTTCTGTGGCGCACGGCAGTGCACTGGATATTGCGGGGAAGAACCTGGCCAGTCCGGCGGCGGTGATTGAAGCGGTGGAGCGGCTTGCCGGGGCAGCCGCTGCAACTGGCTAAAAATTCAGTTTGCCGTTGATAAGGACGGCGGCACCAGGTCGCGGTGCGGTCTCGACAAAGCGGCTGTTGCTGTCATCGACGATGAGCAAGCCGATGTAATTGACGTTTGCCATGTTATCGATGCGCAGCGTCTGGGTGACGCGCCAGTCTTTGGCCTTCTGCTCCAGGCCAAAGCGCAGGTTGGTCATGGTATAGGCTGCCGCCGCATCGCTATTCTGGTCAGCTACAATCACCTGGCTCACGTGGCGTGCTGCGATCGAGGTGGCGAACCCGCTGGGCAGATGTTGCCAGCGCAACTCACCGAAAACCGAGGTGCGTGGCACTCCCGGAATGCGATTGCCCGCAGCCACTGCCGGGCTCGTCCCGCTCACGAAGGCCCCGGTGTATTTGGTGTCGATGGCGGATCACCACATCAACATCGACAAAGACACCAAACGCATCACCAGCCACGCCTGGCCGGATGTTGGTATGCCAATCTAGCGCGCCAATAAAAAGGGGGCGTTTCCGCTCCCTTTGGATACTGGCGATACCGATTTTTGTGGCTTTACAACTACTCGATTACTTGATCAAGCCCTCTGCTTTTAATGCTTCCTGAACTTTGGGTCGGGCTGCAACACGTGCCATGTAGGCCTGGAGTACCGGCCACTTGCTCATGTCAAAGCCGACGAAATTGGTCCAGTTGAGGGTGGTGAAGAGATATC
>CAMDRY010000473.1 GCA_945906975.1 Bordetella parapertussis
CCGTTTCTTTTTCTTTGGATGATCGCGCGGGCGTTGTTTTACCTCTTACGTCAAGCCCTCTCCGGTAGAATTCTCCCCATGCGAAGCAAACTATTTGTTCCCGGTTCCCGTCCCGAACTTTTCGCCAAAGCGCTGGCCAGCGCCGCTGATGCGATTTCCTTTGACCTCGAAGATGCTGTCGATCCGTCGCGCAAGACTGCAGCGCGTGAAGCGGTGCGCGTGTTTCTCGCATCGCCGGAGGCGGCGGTGTCGAAAAAACTGCTGATCGTGCGCGTCAACGCGCTCGGCACGCCTTATTTCGAAGAGGACGTGCGCGCCGTAGTGTCCCCGCGCCTCAACCTGCTTAATCTGCCCAAACCGGAATCGGCTGACGATGTGCGCGCCGCGGTCGCGGCCCTGTCTCGTGCCGAAGCGGAAAAGGGCCTCGAGGCCACGATAGGCATTCTGGCCAATATTGAATCGCCGCGCGGCTTGCGCAGCGCGGCGGCGATCGCGACTGCTGATGCGCGTGTGCTGGGCCTGCAACTGGGCTTTGGCGACCTGCTCGAACCGCTCTCCATCGACCGTTACAGCGCCGCCGCAATCCAGCAGGTACAGCTTGATGTGCGCCTTGCCGCAGGCGAGGCGGGTATCTGGGCTTATGACGCCGCCTGGGCGGCGGTGAAGGATCCGGACGGTTACCGGCGCGAAGCCGAGGCGGCGCGACGCCTCGGTTACATCGGCAAGAGTTGCATCCACCCGAGCCAGATCGCCCTGGCCAACGACGTGTTCCGTCCCAGCGATGAGGACATCGCGCAGGCGGTGCGCGTGCTCGACGCCTGGCACAAGGCGGAAAAAGACGGTGTCGGCGCGATCATGGTCGACGGGCGCATGATAGACGCGCCTTTCGCCCAACGCGCCGCGGCGATTGTTGCCGTGGCGCGGCAATTCGGCCTGCTGCCATCGCAATGAGTTCGATGTGAGTCCCGTCAGTCACGTTATTGCGGGGGTGCCCGGCTACAGCTTTGAATTATGGTGGGGGATACTCGCACCGGCCGGAGTGCCGCGCGAGACTGTGAACGTACTCAACACAGAAATAAACCGCATCCTCGCAACGGCTAAGATGAAAGCGTTTCTGGCCAACGAGGGCGCCGAGCCGGCGCGACTGACGCCCGAGGCGTTTGCCGGCCGCCTGCGCCGGGAAATTTTTCAATGGAAGCGTATCGCCCGCGAGGCGGGCATACAGGCGGAGTGATGCGATGAGCGTGAGGGCGAAAGCAGGTTATGGCAGCGGTCCGGTGAAGCGCGATTACACGCCGGGAGCGCCCGGCGTCCTTGACGGGGTGCGCGTGCTCGATTTGTCGCGGCTGGTTGCCGGTAACACGCTCACCCAGGTGCTGGCCGATTTTGGCGCCGAAGTGATCAAGGTCGAGCCCCCTGCGGGCGATACGCTGCGCGCCTGGAAGGTGATGGACGTCGAGACCAACTGGAAGCTTTACGCGCGTAACAAAAAAAGCCTGGGTCTCGATCTGCACCAGCCCGAGGCGCGCCGCCTCTTGCTTGATCTGGTGCCTTCGGCGGCGATGCTGGTGGAGAGTTACCGTCCGGGCGTGCTGGAGGAAATGGGCTTGTCGGCGCAAGTGCTGCACGCAAGCAATCCCGGTCTGGTCATCGTGCGCATTTCCGGCTGGGGCCAGCAGGGGCCCTATAAGCGGCGCCCGGGCTTCGGCACGCTGGTCGAGGGCATGTCTGGCTTTGCGTCGATGAACGGATTTGCCGATCGCGAGCCGGTGCTGCCGCCGATGTATCTTGCCGACACCATTGCCGGCCTGTATGGCGCCACCGGCGCGATGATCGCGCTGCGTGAAGTTGAGCACAACGGCGGGCGCGGCCAGGTCATAGATCTGCCGCTGCTCGACCCAATGTTCGCAGTGCTGGGGCCGCAGGCGGCCAACCACCGGCTAAGCGGTGAGGTGAAAAAGCGCGTTGGCAGCGGCTCGACCAACTCGGGGCCGCGCAACGCTTACCGCTGCAGCGACGGCAAGTATGTCGGTCTGTCGGCCTCTACGCAAAAAATGGCCGGGCGCCTGTTCCGTTCCATCGGCCGGGCCGATTTGTTCGAAGACCCGCGCTATTGCACCAATGCGGACCGCGTGCGTAATGCCAGCGAACTCGACGCCATCATTGGCGCGTTTATCGCGACACGCTCGCAGGCTGACAACGTGGCCTTTTTTGAAAAGGCCGAGGTCACCATAGGGCCGATTTATGACATCACGCAAATTCTCCAAGATCCGCACGTGATCGAGCGTGAACTTGTCGCCGATTATCCGGATGCCGACATGGGCGCCTTCCCGATGCACCATGTGGTGCCGCGCCTCGAAGGCACGCCGGGCGCTATCCGCACCCCCGCGCCGTCCATCGGCCAGCACAACCGCGCGCTGCTGGCGGAATTGGGCTTGGATGAGGCGGCATACGTAAAACTGCTCGCCGCCGGCGTGGCCTGCGAAGACAAGCGCTGACCGTCGTCCGACAGTTGCGGCTGCGCCTGCACGGTGGCCGGCCCGTGCGCGCCATGCGGCTTGCCTCTTATGTCGGGGCCGGTATCAACGACATGCGAATATCCGACACCGGCTGGAAATGCCCGTCCGGAGCGGGTTTCCGGGCTGTGCAGGGTTTCGGTCGGAGCAGTCTAAAGCGTAAAATTGTAAAAATCGGGCCGTATCCTTTTCCGGGTGCGGTCTTTACCAATGCGGCGTCGCCCGCCCAGGGTTCGCGTTGCGTATTGCCGTTCTGGCCGGTTTTTCCCGTATCGTCCGCCGTAAGTTCATGCCTGCTTGCGCCCAGCCATGGTCTTCTACTTTTTGCGACCGGACTTTAGCGCAGCATGGAGAAAAGTCGCGCTTTTACTGCAGGCCACTCGTTGTCGAGCATGGAAAAATACACCGTGTCGCGCACGCGGCCGGATGCGCAAATCACATGCCGGCGGAAAATGCCCTCCTCGATGCCGCCGATACGCGCGATGGCGGCCCGCGATCTGCTGTTGAGCGCGTCGGTTTTTAGTTCGACGCGGATGGCCTTGAGCGCCTCAAAGG
>CAMDRY010000474.1 GCA_945906975.1 Bordetella parapertussis
GTCACGGCCGAAGTCATTGACGGCCCGAACAGCGTGGTCTGGGAGGAGGCGGAAAACCGCCTGCATGCGCAAAAGGCGCTGATGGAATACCTGCTGCTGGGGCGGGTGAAGACATAACAATCGCTGCCAGCGGTCATTGCGAGCGCGACAAATTGTCATTGCGAGGAGGCGAAGCCGATGCCCCGAAGGTCATCCCCGGATGGGACGCGGCAATGGGCAATCTCTTGGCAATGCGACGACAGCCACAAGAACGATGAGATTGCCGCACTCGCAATGACATCAGTAAAATATTGATTTTTAAAACCGGCTCTAAATACAGGCTCGAACATGGCAAAGCAAAGCAAAAAAATCAGCAAGGTCGTACTCGCCTACTCGGGCGGCCTCGACACCTCGGTCATCCTCAAGTGGCTGCAGGATCAGTACCACTGCGAGGTGGTGACCTTCACCGCCGACATCGGCCAGGGCGAGGAAGTCGCGCCGGCGCGCGCCAAGGCCATCAAGATGGGCATCAAGAAAGAGAACATCTTCATCGAAGACCTGCGCGAAGAGTTCGTGCGCGATTTCGTCTTCCCGATGTTCCGCGCCAACACGCTGTATGAAGGCGAATACCTGCTCGGTACCTCGATCGCCCGCCCGCTCATCGCCAAGCGCATGGTCGAGATCGCCAAAAAAGTGAAGGCCGACGCAATCTCGCACGGCGCCACAGGCAAGGGCAACGACCAGGTGCGCTTTGAACTGGGGGCCTATGCGCTGATGCCCGGCGTCAAGGTCATCGCGCCGTGGCGCGAGTGGGACCTGCTGTCGCGCGACAAGCTGCTCGCCTACGCCGACAAGCACGGCATCCCGGTGGACTTCAAAAAAAGAAAAGGCGGCGGCGCGCCCTACTCCATGGACGCCAACCTGCTGCACATTTCCTACGAGGGCGGCATCCTCGAGGATCCGAATTTCTCGCCGGAAGATTCGATGTGGCGGCTGACGGTCTCCCCGGAAAAAGCGCCGAACAAGCCCGAGGTCATCGAGCTTACCTATGTGCGCGGTGACATCACCGCCATCAACGGCAAGAAGCTGTCGCCCGCTGCGGTGCTGACCGAACTAAACCGCCTGGGTGGCAAGCACGGCATCGGCCGCCTCGACCTGGTCGAGAATCGCTATGTCGGCATGAAGTCGCGCGGCTGCTACGAAACCCCCGGCGGCACCATCATGTGGAAGGGCCATCGCGCCATCGAGTCGATCACCATGGACCGCGAGGTGCTCGCGCTCAAGGACGACCTGATGCCGCGCTATGCGCGCCTGATCTACAACGGCTACTGGTTCAGCCCGGAGAGGAAGCTCCTGCAGGTGCTGATCGACGAGTCGCAAAAGCCGGTCAACGGCAAGGTGCGCCTCAAGCTCTACAAGGGCACGCTGATGGTGGTCGGGCGCGAGTCAAAGAGCGATTCGCTGTTCGATATGAAAATCTCCACTTTCGACGATGACGGCGGCGCCTACAACCAGGCCGACGCCGACGGCTTTATCAAGCTCAATGCGCTGCGCATGCGCATCGCCGCCAAGGCCGGCCGCAAGTAGAAAAATCAGGCCGATGGCTGGCAACACGCCCGCAGGGCTTGTTGCGGCAAAGGCTAACGTGAGTGAAGCGAACCTTAAGCGCGAAGCGCGGCCGGAGCCCAAAGCCGCTACCAGAACGGGTTTTCAGCATATGACGGTGGCTGATATGAGACGAAAACTGCTGTTTTTTATTTTCGCCACGGCTCTGATTTGCACCAAGGCGGGCGCGCAAAGCCCGTCCGTCTCCCCCGACCAGCAACTCATACAGGCCGCATCGCGCGGCGACAGCGCACTGGTCAAGCGCCTCATCGCCGAAGGCGCAAGCATCAAGGCGCGCGACAGCGGCCAGCGCACCGCCCTGCTCGCCGCCACCCAGGGCAACCATGTCGAGGCCGCGCGCCTGTTCATCGCCGCCGGCGCAGACGTCAATGCCAAGGACGCGATCGAGGACAGTCCCTACCTGCTGGCCGGTGCGCGCGGCTACCTCGAAATCCTGCGCCTGACCCTCGCCGCCGGTGCCGACCTGAAAAGCACCAACCGCTACGGCGGCACCGCGCTCACACCGGCCTGCCATTACGGCCATGTCGAGACGGTACGCGAACTGCTGAAAACCAAGATCGATGTCAACCACGTCAACAAGCTCGGCTGGACCGGCCTGCTCGAGGCCGTCATCCTCGGTGACGGCGGTCGCGCCCACACCGAGATCGTCAGGCTGCTGCTCGCACACGGCGCCAAGCCGGACCTCGCCGACCGCGAGGGCGTCAGCCCCCTCACCCACGCCGAGCGGCGCGGGCAGCGCGACATCGCGGCGCTGCTGCGGGCCGCCGGGGCGCGCTGAGCCGGTCGCCGGCACCGCCCGGACCACCGACCACGCAGACCACGGCCGCGACTGGCGCCACCGCGCCGCATCGGCCAGAATACCGGCCATGCGCATCCACATCCTCTCCGACCTTCACCTGGAAGTCACGCCCTTTGATCCGCCCGAAACCCCCGCCGACGTGGTGGTGCTAGCCGGCGACATCGCCAACGGCAATGATGGCATCGCCTGGGCCCGCGCCCACTTCAGGGTCCCGGTGCTCTACGTTCCGGGCAATCACGAATATTACGAAGCTGAGTTCGGCGCGATTCAGCAGGCGATGCCAGGCGCTGCGCAAGGCAGCCAGGTGCGCATGCTTGACTGCGACGAATTCATCAGCGGCACGACACGCTTTCTCGGTTGCGCACTATGGACCGACTTCTCCCTTGCTTCGCCGCCGGAGCGCCCGCGCGTAATCGAGCAAAGCCGCAAGTTCAACCCCGACTACCGACTCATTCGCATGGGCGAGCGCGCCTTTACGCCCGAGGACGGCATCGCACTGTGCGTCGAACACAAAGACTGGCTGGCGCGAAAGCTGGATGAACCCTTCGACGGTGACACCGTCGTCATCACCCATTTCGCGCCGCACGCGGGCTCCATCGCCCCGGCCTTCGAAGGCCACCCCGCCAACCCCGGCTTCATCGTGCCGATGGACGGCCTGATGGGCA
>CAMDRY010000475.1 GCA_945906975.1 Bordetella parapertussis
AACTCGCGGCAAAAATCCCACGTTTGGGGACAGATAGATGTCGACACCATTGCCCGAATCACTCTCGAATAGATACAGCCCTATCCAATAACAATCCACTGGCAACAATTAACTGGTGCAACGCCATCCGTTCATCCTGCGATCAATCCTATCTGCCGCTCTCAGACAATCGATAGGCAATCATCTGACGCAACAGATCGATGGTGCGCTTGACATGAAGTTTATCCATCAAGCGCGACTTGTAGACTTCCACGGTACGCGGACTGATTTCAAGCGCCTCGGCAATTTCGCGGCTGAGCTTGCCCTCTATGATCAAGGCCAGGACCTGGTTCTCGCGCGCCGTCAGCCGCTCCAGTCGTTGCGCAAGTGCGGCGTGTTCGGCGTCATTGCGCTGCCTTTGAACGCGTGCGCTGATGGACCCGGCCACGACATCAAGCAGTACATCGGTGTCGATGGGCTTTTCCAGAAAGTCGGCCGCCCCGGCCTTGAACGCGGCGCGTGAATTTCTGGTGTCGCCATGACCGGTGACAATAATGACCGGCAGATTGATACCGCGCCTGGCAATCTCCGACTGCAATTCCAATCCGCTCATGCCAGGCAAGCGTATGTCCACAATGGCGCAACCGCTCCACTCCGGCCGTGCGGCGGCGAGAAATGCCTCCGCCGATGGGTAGGAGGCGGTGAGGTAACCTTTCAGACGCAGCAATTGCTCGAGCGAATCGCTTACCGCCGGATCGTCCTCGACAATATACACGCGCGATGCCTGCTGATTTGCCGCCACTGCCGTATCAGAATTAGTAGCCATAGAACCCTCGGTTAATCATCTGACATGCCCTCTGAAACCGGCAGCGTAATGCGAAAGCAGGCGCCACCAGGGCCAGGGAGGAATTGCAGGTCGCCGCCCTGCGCCAGAACTATCGAACGGCTCATCGACAGGCCCAACCCCAGACCATAGGATTTGCTCGTTGAAAACGGCCTGAATAACTGCTCGATTTCCGTTGGATTCAACCCCGGCCCCGAATCCGTCACGAGAAGCGCAATCATATTATCCGTGGCCGGCGCGGCGCTCAATTTTATCCACCGGTTGCCGCTCTTCGCATCGCGAATCGCATCAATGGCATTGGCAAGCAGGTTGTGCAGCGCCGTCCCGATCTGCACTGGATCAACGGATAACGGCGGAAGGTCGATGCCGGCATCAAGGACCAAATAAACGCCATGCCGCGCCGCGCGTTCGCGAACTGCTTGCGCAGCATCTCGCATCAAGGTTGCAACCGCGACGGTTTCAAGCCGGGATGTGCCGGTTCGATAAAACTCGCGCAACCTATGCACCACCTCGCCCGCGCGGCGCACCTCCTCGATGAGCTTCGCCATGGTTTGCGCCAATTCCGGAACCAGCCTTGCCTGCATCAGCAGTTGGCAACTTCTCGCGTATGCACCGATGGCCGAAAGCGGCTGGTTGAGTTCGTGCGCCATGGCCGTGGCCAGTTCCGAGGACGCTGCCAGATGCAAAGTTCGATCAAGCTCCAACTGCCGTTCGCGCAGTTTCTGTTCAGCGCTGAGCAGTTCGTCAACCGCCGCGCCCAAAAAAAGGCCGGTGACCCCGATTACCAGCAGCCGAATCTGAAATTGCAACACCGTCGCGTCGGACTGCGATCCCAGGTGAGACAAAAGAATGACGCCGATCTGGATAACGAGCGACGTTACCACCGCACCGCGCAATCCAAATCGCAACGACGCCCAGATGAGCGGCAGGAACATCAAATAGAGCGAGGTGATCTGCTGCACCGGCGCATCGGCATAGACAATCCAGAATGCCATGAGCATCGCGATCAAAATGCCAAAACCATGAGCAAACGCGCCGTGCTTGCTTGGAGAAAATCTCAACCGGCCAGACAATAAAAGGAGAAAAAGCGGCGTGAGAACCAGAATACCTATCAGGTCGCCAATCCAGTGCCGGATCAAATTTCGGGTCATGCCTGGATGCCAAATGTCAGCGAGGTTCGACTTAAGCAGCACCGAGACGTAGACGATCAGAAGCAAGGCCCCGGCGGTGCATAACGTGAACAGAATCATGTCGCGCATCCGCGACAAGCGTGGCCAGTCCTAATCCTGGCGCGGGATTCCAGGGCATATCGGACAGCGGCGCGGACGCATAGGAATACACCAGCCAGTCGATTGCGACGTAGGTGCCAATAAATCCCAGCGCGAGCGCCCCTCGTCGCAGGTAAAGGTGAAATCCCTTTTGAGACCATATAGTTTTCTGGGAAGGCGTTGCAAGTTGGCGGGATGGCGAAACGACCATAAATACGTTCGGAACCTAGAGTGGCGACCAATCGCGTTCTACGCGTTCCGGGCGCACGCGTCAACGCGCGTCCCTGATCGCGCGCGTCACTGAGCCCAATGGTGTGTCTGAAGCCGGCGGCGGCAGAACGAAAAAAAGGGCACCCGAAGGCGCCCTTTGAGTATTGCTTGTAATGCGAGTCGAATCAGCCTGGGGCCGAAGCCCCTTGCTGCTCTGCCTTTTTAGAAATTGTGTTTCACGCCGAACTGGTACGTGGTGATGTCGGTACCTGCAGACACACCGCCAGTTTGACCCGCGCCGCCGTTGCTAAGCGGAGGGGCGATGTAGTTATACGTCGCTCCTGCTGCTCCACCCGCGGCGGTGGTGACGCCGTTGTTGGTGATCTTGCCGTAGGTGGCGTACAAACCGGTACGCTTGGACAGGGTGTGATCGTAGGCCAGGCTCAAGTTCTTCGCGCCGGTTGCGCTACCGCAAGTACCCAGTGCGTCGGTCAGGCCCGTGCCGCAGGACTTGGCACCCGGTGTCTTGGAGTAACCCGCCGAAATCGTGCCCACTGTCGTGATCTTGTAATGACCGTTGACCACCATGTTGGTTATTTTGAAGTTGTTGGTGCCACCCGCGACGGTAGGAACCGCCGTGGTGTTGCCGTAATCAAGCCGCTCCCAACCAACACCGATTTCACCTTGACCAAAGTTCCACTTACCACCGATGGTCGTGCCCTTGTCTTTGGCATCACGCTTCAGACCGGTGGCCAGCGCGTCGACGT
>CAMDRY010000476.1 GCA_945906975.1 Bordetella parapertussis
TTTTCTTTGTCGTCGATACGCACCTGCAGCAGGCGGCGCGTGTCCGGACAAAGCGTGGTCTCCCACAATTGTTCCGGATTCATTTCACCAAGCCCCTTGAATCGCTGGGTCTGCATGGACTCGGGCTTGACGCCTTCGTCGATGGCGCGCTCGCGCAAGGACCTCAATTCCTCATCATCGAGCGCATAGACCTTTTTACCCGGTCGCTTGCCGTGCGCCGGAATGTCCAGCTTGTACAAGGGCGGGCAGGCGACATAGATGTGTCCGCCCTCGATCAGCTTGGGAAAGTGCCGGTAGAACAGCGTCAGCAACAGCACCGCGATGTGCGCGCCGTCAACATCGGCATCGGTCATCGATGCGATCTTGCCGTAGCGCAGGCCGGACAGATCGGGGCTGTCCTCATCGCCATGCGGATCGACGCCGATGGCCACGGCAATGTCATGGATCTCGGCATTGGAGAACAGCAGATCGCGCTTTACCTCCCAGGAATTGAGCGCCTTGCCGCGCATCTTGTAGATCGCCTGGAAGCGCTTGTCGCGAGCCTGCTTGGCCGAGCCGCCGGCCGAATCGCCCTCGACCAGATACAACTCGTTGTCGCCAAGACTGCTCGATTCGCAGTCGGTGAGTTTTTCCGGCAGCATCACCACGCTGGAGGATTTTTTGCGCTCGACCTTGGTAACCGAGCGACTGCGCTCCACCGCCTGGCGGATGACCAGTTCGGCGATTTTTCGACCATAGTCGACGTGGCTGTTAAGCCACAACTCAAAGGGATCGCGCACCATGCTGGACACCAGTTTGAGCGCGTCGCGGTTGGACAGCTTTTCCTTGGTCTGGCCGTGAAACTGCGGCTCCAGCACCTTGGCTGACAAAAAATACACCGTCCGCGACCACACATCGTCCGACTGCAGCTTGATACCGCGGGGCATCATGTTGTGATGTTCGGCAAAGGCCTTGACCGCCTCGAAGATACCGTCGCGCAGGCCCGCTTCGTGGGTGCCTCCGGCGGGGGTGGGGATCAGGTTGGCATACGATTCGCCGAAGCCCTTGGTCTCGTCGACCAGCGCAAACGCCCAGCCCGCGCCCTCGCCCACGGCAAAGCCGTTGGCTTCCTGCACATACTTCTCGCCGTCGAAAATCGGCGCCACCGGCTCGGTGTCGGCGAGCAGGTCCTTCAGATAGCCCTTCATGCCCTCTGGATAACTCCAGGTGCGCGACACCGTCTCCTGGCCTTCGCGCGCACCTTCAATGTTCAGCGTGACACCCACACCCGGCAACAATACCGCCTTGGAGCGTACGATGCGCTCGAGCTCGGGCATAGACACTTTGCCGCTGTCGAAGTATTTCTTGTTCGGCCAGATGCGCAACAGCGTGCCGTTTTCATTTTTCCCCGTTGTGCCGGTCCGTTTGAGCTTTTCGGCGACCGCGCCGTCGGCGAATGCCATCCGGTGAATACCGCCCTCACGCCGCACTTCCACTTCGAGACGGGTTGCGAGTGCGTTGGTGACCGAAACACCGACACCGTGCAGGCCGCCGGAAAACTTGTAAGCGGCATCAGCCTCGGTTTTGGAGAACTTGGCGCCGGCGTGCAATTCGGTGAACACCAGTTGCACGGTCGGAATTTTCTCCTCCGGATGCATGCCCACTGGAATACCGCGCCCGTTGTCCGACACGGTGACCGAACCATCGCGATGGCAGGTCACGTCTATGCGCGTGGCGTGCCCGCCAAAGGCTTCGTCGGCGGCGTTGTCTATGGCTTCCTGGATGATGTGGGTCGGGTCAGTGGTGCGGGTGTACATACCCGGCAGGCGCTGCACCGGCTCGATGCCGCGCAGCTTGGTGACCGATGCTTCGTCGTATTTCTTTGTTGCCATGTCGTCCTAGCTCAAGTCACGCCAGCGACTCTTTTGCTTCCCCTCCCCCCGCCAATGACGGCATCAGGGGAGATTAGGCGACAAACCGCGCCGGCGTCTGAATTACGAAAGGCCGCATTCTACAGCCTATGCGCCTTCCAGCCACAAAGCCGCCCCCAAGCCGCTTGCACGTCCGCTTGCAAAACAAGCACTTAGCAAATATCCACCGGTCGGGGCTTCCCAATCCAGCATCTCCCCGGCACAAAATATCCCCGGAAGGGCGCGTAACATTTGATTTTTGTCCAAAGCGCCAAAATCCACTCCACCGGCGCTGCTGATAGCCTCATCGAGCGGCCTTGTTGACGCCAGAGTTAAGGGCAAAGCCTTGATTATATTGGAGAGATATGCCATGTCTTGGAATCGTTCCTGACTCACCAGCTCGCGCAACAGCCCGGCCTTAACGCCGGTGATACCGGCACGGCTTTGCAAGTGGCTGGAAACCGAGCGCGTTCCACGCGGATGGACCAGCGCCGCCAGCAGGCGTTCAGGCGTCCAGTCTGGCGCGAGATCGAGCAGCACCGTGACCGGGCCGCCGGCACTAATGCGCTCACGCAAGCCGGCGGAAAGCGTGTAGACGAGACTGCCCTCCACGCCGTACTCCGACACGACAAACTCACCACGACGGCTGGACGCCTCCGCGCCAAGCTCGGTACCGCCCAGGGTCAGCACAACCGGCTTGACCGGTTGCCCGACAAAGCACTGACGAAAATGCGCACTCCAGCCGCCGGCAACTTCAAAGCCGCAGTTTGATGGCCGCAAGGCCGCCACGGCAACGCCTTTGCCTTCGAGCAGCGGCACCCAGGCGCCATCGGATCCGAGACGCGCCCAACTGCCACCGCCCAGCGCGAGCACGGTAGCTGCCGGCCGAATGCTTTTCTCGCCCAGGGGCGTGGCAAAACACAGGCTGCCGGCCCCACCACCGTCGCTCCAACCCAGCCAGCGGTGACGCATGTGAAAACGCACCCCGCCGGCGCGCAAGCGGTGCAACCACGCGCGCAGCAAGGGCGCAGCCTTGAGGTTGACCGGAAACACGCGCCCGGAACTGCCGATAAAGGTATCTATGCCCAGACCGTGCACCCACGCTCGCAAGGCCTGCGGATCAAACTCGCCGAGCCAGGCCGCCACTTCGCCGCCGCGCGCGCCAT
>CAMDRY010000477.1 GCA_945906975.1 Bordetella parapertussis
GTTGAGAGCCTTCTGAATGTCCGGCGGCAGCTTGTCGTAGGCAGCCTTGTTCATCAGCACCACCGTGTCGAGCGAGTAAAACGGATGGTCGATCACGTATTTGGACACTTCATGCAGGCCCAACGTATCGATACCTGTGTATGTCCAGCCAAAGCCGTCCACCACGTTGCGCTCCAGACCGGTGAAGATTTCGCCCGGTGCCATCGCGATCGGTGCGCCGCCAAGCGCGGTTACCAACGGCGTGTAGACGGGCGACACGCGGATCTTCAGCCCCTTGAGATCCGGTTTGTCGATCTTCTTGGCCATGTAGAGGCGGAACGCGCCGCCGCCCGCCGCGGTGTTGGCGAGGTACACCACCCCGCCCTGGTCCATGTGCATCTTGCGCATCAAATCGAAGTAGCCCGACTTGCGCAACTCGGGCGGCGTCTTATTGACGAACTGCACCGCCCAGGCCATCGGCACTTCGGTACGGTAGTACGCAGCCGCACCGAGAATAATGTCCACCACGCCGTTCTTCAGCGCCTGGAACTGCTGGTTCGGCGCCGCCACTTCCGGACCGCCGACGTAGGTCACCTGCAGTTTGCCCTTCAGCTTTTCGTTCACGATCGACTGGAAGGTGAAAAAGCCCTTGCTCAGGTCGTAATCGGGCGTCCAGGGGGTGATGCCCCGAAGCGTGATCGGCTGTTGCGCGATGGCGCTCGAGGCGAGAACGGTGGCCAGCGCGACGCCTGCAAACAGGTTCCTGACTGCGTTGTTCATTAACTCCCCCAATATAATTTGATTTTATAACTCGGGTTTATACGCCACACTCAATTGTCTATGAAAACGAAGCTTGGACCGCGTTAATGTAATTCAGTCTAGCCTAATATGGAAATAAAGATCTTGCGAATATCAAACAGCTGCTTCTTACAATAAAAACGTCCATTGACTCTGAAGCCACCTACACTTTAATGCGTATTTTTTACAAAAATTAACTCCTTTTGTGTCGGGTCAAAGATGGCGCGAGCCGCAAGATCACCTCCCATCACCAGTTCCATGGCAATGTAGCCCGCATCCGCAGCGACCACGGCTTCAAGAATGCCGACGATGTGCGGATGACGCAACTTGCCCGCGAGCGAGGCCTCATTGAGAAACTGCGTGCGGTACTCAGCGCCGAACTCCGCATCAAGGAACAGGGCCGGGTCAATCGTCTTGAGCGCGACTTCGCCGCCGGAAAACGTGTCGGTCGCAAGGTAAACGGTTCCGGTCGCGCCTTTACCGAGCAGCCTCTGCACTTCGTATTTGCCGATCCGCAGCCCCAGGCCCGGATCAATCGGATGTTCCGACACCACTTCCCCTCGCGCCTAGTGTAGCGGTGGCGCCGTTTGAAGTACCTTTTGAGTCCTGCAGGTTACAGGGGATGGGGCTGTTATGTCACGCTCTGCAGAAATACACTCAATCGGGCAATACTTTTGCCAGGAGGCGGTCAAGCCTTGGCTAAACCTGACCTGAACCAGCTTATTTGCCACTGAGACAAACTCCCCAACGGAAATATCGCCAGGCGTGACCTGCTGGCCGAGGTGAGTAAGCTGCAGGAATGTTTAACGCGCTTCAACCTCGCCGATATTGCTACCAAAGTCTACAGGGCGGGAAAAATGCAGCCCAGCTGAACCTAGCTGAGCCCTGTCAGGGCCGGTCGGAAATAATAGCGAACGCCCCTATCTCCACGAGAAAATCAGGGTGAGGCAAGCGCTTGACTTCAATCGTGCTGCTGGTCGGCAGAGCCGCGCCAAGAAACTCCTGCCGCGCATCGGCATGGCGGAAAAACTCGTCTATGCAGTGGTAAAAGTGCAGGTACGCACGAGGTCGTCTAGCGTTGCCCCCGCACTTTCAAGAGCGAGCTTAAGATTCACACCGACCTGCCTTACCTGCGCACCCATATCGTTTTTGCAGACAACATTGCCAGCTCTATCCCGAGCCAACAATCCAGACACGAACACAAATGTGCCGCCCCCTCTCACCGTTACAACCGGGGCATACAGCAGGTGTCCACCGACAACCCGCTTGAAAAGCGTGTCAGGATGGATATTATTCCGCTCCACGGATTCCCCCTACTCTTCGTCGATATTGAGCGATTCGGGAATGATCTGTGGGGTGCGCGTCCTTGTGTACCAAGTCATAACCGCCGAACGAAAGGCATCCCCCGCACTATCCCCCTGCCCCATTTTCACTAGACGACGCAAATTAAGCTGATCAGCTTTGGTGAGCTGGAAATTAAGGTCGCTTATTTTTAGCGGGAAATTGATGAACTGCGCAAGGTAATTTGGATCGCGTTTAGGTACACGATCGCTGTCCCTCGGTTTTACCTTGTACTGCTCTGGAGTGCGCTGATTGAGGAAGCCGGTGTGGCGTTTGAGAAGACGCTCAAGCATCTCCATGCTGTCCTCGGTCTCATCGCGAACAGCGATGGAGACCGGTCGAAACCAGAAATTGCTGGTATTAGAAACATCTCCAGAACCGCACACAATCGGCACAGCCAAAACGTCCATGAGCGCCAGTAGTACCACCGTATCACCTTTTTTCCCAGTATTGCGGCGCGTGTTGGGGATGAAATTTCCAGCATCATCCCATCCGGTGTTCATCCATATGTTGAGCGAATCGTGTACGTCGTCTGGGCAAAGACCATACTCGCCTATCGTCTCGGCGAACGTATCCTGGCAATTGGTGTGCAGCCCCGGATAGCCGCGCTCTTTCTCAAACTGGGTCGCATGGCAACGCGCCGCCAGCAGATCGGTCGCGCAAGTGTCGGGCTTTTCGACAAACACCATCATCGGATGGTAGCGCGGCGGCTTACTCCAGATAATGCTGCCCGTGTGCGCACGGAAACCGGTGCGGCGCATGTGCCCCACCGACATCGCCTCGCGGTAATCGTGCAGGCCAAAACAGTTGAAGTCCACGCATTGCGGGCCTTCGGCAAGGGTAATGTGCAGGGTCTGTCCCGCCTTCATGGGAACAGCCTTCCCACTGACCGGCTGCATTGTGAATTCGGTAGCCGTTTTTCCGTA
>CAMDRY010000478.1 GCA_945906975.1 Bordetella parapertussis
GGCGGCGACCCGGTGAACGGTATCAAGCACATCGATGTGATGCGGATGTTCAATGACGACCCGGAAACCGACGCCGTGATCATGGTCGGTGAGATCGGCGGCTCCGACGAGGAGACCTGCGCGCAGTGGATCAAGGAAAACATGAAAAAGCCGGTGGTCGGTTTCATCGCCGGCGTCACCGCACCGGAGGGCAAGCGCATGGGCCATGCCGGCGCGATCATTTCCGGCGGCAAGGGCACGGCGCAGGAAAAGCTCGATGTCATGGAAGCCTGCGGCATCAAGACCACCAAGAACCCGGCGGACATGGGCAGGCTGCTCAAGTCGGTGATCTGACGCCGGCTTGAACGCACAGGCAGGGCACACATCAAAGCGGGCACGGCGGCCATCCTTGCAGGCCGCCGGCAAACGCTTGATCCCCTTTTCGAACAGGAGGAATTGACATGTTCAGAACGCTGCTGATGGGTATTTTGCTGCTGGCTTCACCGCTGGCCGCTGCGCAGTATCCAGAACGCCTCACGCGCATTGTTTCGCCATTCTCGCCCGGTGGCGGCCTGGACATCGCCGCGCGGCTGCTGGCGCCCAAGCTGAGCGAGATCTACAAGCAACCGGTGCTTGTCGAGAACCGCACCGGCGCCAACGGCCAGATCGCCAACGAATTTGTCGCAAAATCACCGCCCGACGGCTACACCCTGCTCATCGATACGCTGGGCTTTGCGGTCCACCCTGCGGTGACGCGCAACCTGCCCTACGACCCGGGCACGATGGAGCCGGTGGCGCAGTTGCTGGCGCTGCCCTTTGTCATCGTCGTCAATCCCAAGGTGCCGGCAAAAAACGTCCTTGAGTTGGTCGAGCATGCGCGGCGCAACCCGGGCAAATTGAACTTCGCCCAGGGCGGCCTGACCAACCGCATTCTTGGCGAGCAGTTCCGGCTGCAAACCAACACTGAATTTACCTTCGTGCCTTACAAGGGCAGCAACCCGGCGACCATCGCCGTGCTGACCGGTGAGTCCGATCTCACCATCACCGATTCGGCCACGGTTGCGTCGCATATCGCTTCGGGCAAGCTGCGCGCACTTGCGGTCACCAGCCCGAAACGCACTGCATTGATGCCCGATGTGCCGACGGTGGGCGAGGCCGGCGTGCCCGGCTACGAGGTCACCGTGTGGTATGGCATTTTCGCCGCGGCGGGTACGCCGCCGGCGGTGGTGCGGCGATTGAACGCGGAGTTGAACAAGATCGTGATGATGCCCGATGTGGCGGCGCGTTTTACCGCGTTGGGCGCCGAGCCGGTGGCGAGCACACCGGAAGCGTTCGCCGCGCTGGTGCGAAGCCAGATGGCGACCGTGAAGGACGTCGCGACCCGCGCCAAGATGCCGATGGAGTAGGCGTGAACGCCTATGACCTTGCGGGGAAATACGCCATCGTCACCGGTGGGGCCGGTGGCATAGGACTCGCGGTGGGCAGGATGCTGCGCGATTGCGGCGCCGCGGTAAGCTTGTGGGATACCTCGGCGACGGTGCATGAAGTGACGGGCCTGCGCATGCAAGGCCGCCAGGTCGATGTCACCGACGCCGCCCAGGTTGCGGCCGCCGCCAAGGCCGATGCCGGTTTATTCGGTCGCGTCGATGTGCTGGTCAACAACGCCGGCGTCCTCGGTGAGATCAAGCCGCTTTGGGAAACCGGCGTGGACGAGCTACGGCGCGTTCTGGACATCAACCTGCTTGGCGCCATGCTGTGCTCGCGCGCCATTCTTCCGCTGATGCGCGCCCAGGCCGCGACGCCGCAGCGCGGCCATATCGTCAATGTGTCTTCGGCCAATGGCAAGGAGGGCAAGGCCGGATCGGCCGCCTACAGCGCGTCCAAGGCCGGACTTATCGGCCTCACCAAGGCGATGGCAAAGGAGGTCGCCGGGGATGCGATTCTGGTCAACTGCATTACCCCGGGTGCGGTGCGGACCGCATTTTCAAATGATGTACCGGCCGAACGGTTGGCCCAGACGGTGGCGCGAACGCCACTGGGGCGATTGCTCGAACTCGAGGAGATTGCGCGCATGGTGGCTTGGCTGAGTTCGGACGACTGCTCATTCTCGACCGGCGCGGCGTTCGACCTGTCGGGCGGCCGCAGTACATACTGACTGATACTTGATTTTTAAAGCATGCAAAAAGGCGAAATAACATGAGTTTGCTTGGTAATGCCGCGGTGGCCATATGGCATGAGGTGCCGCCTGCGGCGCGCAACGACTATTTTGAATGGCATAACGGCGAGCACATGGCCGAGCGCGTCGGTATTCCGGGCTTCCTGCGCGGGCGGCGCTACGTCGCCCTGCACGGGGCACCGGAGTTCTGCACGCTCTATGAAGCGCAGTCGCTGGACGTGCTGACCGGCCCGGATTACCTCGCCAAGCTGGAGAATCCAACGGCGATGACGCGCGGCGTCGCGCCGCAGCTTTACGGTAACGTGCGTTCGCTGTGCCGCGTCGTCCTGACACTGGGCACCGGTCAGGGCGGGCTTCTGATGGCCTGGCGCTACGATGTGGCACCGGAGCGCGCCGCGTCGCATCGCGCCCTGGTCGAGGCAAGACTGCGGGAGATTGCCGCACGGCCGGGGATAGTCGGTGCCCACTTGTGCCTCGGCGACACCGAGGCGAGCGCAGTGCAGACGGCGGAAAAAAAATCCCGGCCCAACAAGGCCTTGACGCCCAACTGGGTGGTACTGGTCGAGGGCGGCGGCGAGCGCAAGGCGCTTGAGGATGCGTGCGCGGCCTTGCTCCCGACGGCCTGGCTGGCCGGGGCCGGCGCGCAGGACCTTGCGACCGGGCTATACCAGTTACAGTTTCAGCCGGCTTAGTGTCCAAACGCGCGAGGAGCCGCCATGTATGTAGTCACCGTCGATTTTGTTGCAAAGCCCGAACACGTGGATTCGTTTCGCACCGAGATGGTCAGGAACGCCCGGGCGTCCCTCGCCGACGAACCCGGTTGCCGGCAGTTTGACGTGTCGGTGACGGCCGACGACCCGGCGAAAATACTCCTT
>CAMDRY010000479.1 GCA_945906975.1 Bordetella parapertussis
GCAATGACAAGGCATCCATGAAGCGCGTCGTCGTCGCGTTGGGCGGCAACGCCGCCTACCCGCCCAGCATCAAAGGCACAGCCGAGGAGCAGCTCGAACTGATGGCCGGCGTGTGCCGGCATTTTGTCAGCATCATTCGCGCCGGCTACAAGCTGATCCTCACCCATGGCAACGGGCCGGTGGTGGGCAATATTCTTTACCGCATGGCGCAGACGGCGCGGGAAATTCCGCCCATGCCTATGGATGTGTGCGTGTCACATTCGCAGGGCGGGCTGGGCTATATGCTGCAGCAGAGCTTCTCCAATGTGCTGCACGAAGAGGGTGTATCGGCCACGGTGTCGGCGGTGGTTACCGAGGTTGAAGTCGATCCCAAGGATCCGGCGTTCAGCAACCCGACCAAGCCGGTGGGGCGCTTTTTTACCGAGGCGCAGGCCAATGCCTTCGGTGCCGAGACGGGCTGGGATTTCATCGAAGACTCGGGGCGCGGCTGGCGTCGTGTCGTACCCTCGCCGCGCCCGCTGCGCATTCTTGACCTGCCCACAGTGCTGGCGCTGCTCAATGCCGGCATCATTCCCATCACGTGTGGTGGTGGTGGGATTCCGGTGGTGCGCACGGCTGACGGTCGCTTCAAGGGTGTGCCCGCGGTCATCGACAAAGATCTCACCAGTGCCATGCTCGCCGCCGAACTGGGCGCGGGCACGCTGATCATGCTCACTGGCGTTGAGCGCGTCGCACTCGACTACGGCAAGCCGACGCAGCGCGAACTCTCGCACCTAAGCGTTGCCGAGGCGAAACAGCATATGGCGGACGGGCAATTCCCACCCGGCAGCATGGGCCCGAAAATCGACGCCGCGCTGACCTACCTCGCGCGCGAGCCCGCGGGCAAGGTCGTCATCACCTCACTCGAGCACGCCTTTGACGCCCTCGAGGGGCGTTCGGGCACCACCATCACGCCATGAGCGCCGCGATCGAGCAGGGCTTGCCGGGGTTGTCGGCGTCGCCGGAGTTTCCGGCGTTGATGGTACGGGCCGCCGGAATGCGCGCGCACGCCGCGCTTGTGCGTTGCGGCGGCAGGCTGCGCCCCTTGCCCGCTTTTCCCGACTCGCCCTACCGGCTTGCCGGCGATGAAATCGTCTGGCTGGGCGGCGACAACGCCACCTGGCATCCGCGCCGCATATTGCTCGCAAAGCCAATACCGGCGCGGCTTTCCGGCGAATTGCGCCTTTCTGTCGAAGGCGCGGACGTGTGGCATCCAGTTACCCTGTCGGGTGTTACCGCTGTGTCCAATGGCGCCAGCGTCCCCAGTTTCACGCCTGCCCAAGGCGCCGCCGCCTGCGTTTTTATCGGGGCGAATATCAATGCCATCGGCACGCCGGCCGGCTTCGGCGTGCTGCTGGCCGCAAGGCCTCTGCGCTTTCCGCTTGATCTTGCGCTGGCCCGCTTGCGCGCGCTCGCCGCGAGCGTGGCCGAAGACAACGCGGCCGCGTTTGAGTCGGCGGCGCTGCCGCTGCTCGGGCTGGGTCTTGGTCTTACGCCATCGGGTGATGATTTTGTCGGCGCCTGCCTGTTTGCGCGTCGACTGCGCGGCGATTTCCTGTCATCGCCTTCGTGGCAGGATGCCGCGACCAATCTGACGCGCGCCGCCGCAGTGCGCAGCAACAGCATCAGCGCCGCGCTGTTCGGCGATCTGGCGCGCGGTGCGGCCTATGCGCCCTTGCATGAACTCGCCGCAGCCCTGCGCGGCAGCGACGCCGCCCTGCTCGCCGCCGCACGCGCGCTGACTGCCATCGGTCATTCCTCCGGTTGGGACATGCTGACCGGATTCATGCTCGGTGCCGGCGCAACAATCGACTGGAAACCCGCGCCAGAAGCGGCTTTCCAGCCGGAACATGATTCAACCACGGTTTTTTCCAGCTGCTCGCCGCAGCCTGCCAGGACGTAAGCCCATGACCAAAACAAACGACCTTCTCGATCGCGAACTGACGGTGCTCAACGTCGGTATAGACAGCTTCACGCGCAGCGTGACCGACGCCGGCGTCGCCGCCAAACATCTCGATTGGCGGCCGGCCGGCAACGGTGACCCGGAGCTTGGCTGGAAGCTGGCGCAACTGGCCGGTGACGCGACCGACCCGGACGCCATCGGCTCGAAGGTAGACCGCGCCAATGCCGAGGCCAGTGCGCGCATGCTCGCCGCGCAACCGGTGCTGGTGGATGTGGCGCTGCGCGCCGACGAAATCTGGCCCGAGCTGTGGGCCAAGGGCCGGCGTGTGCTGACCCATGCCGGCGCGCCGGTGGCCTGGGACAAGATGTGCAGCCCGATGCAGGGCACGCTGATCGGCTCGATGATCTACGAGGGCTGGGCGAAGGACGACAAGGAGGCGCGCGCCAAACTGGCGGGCGGTGAGGTCGAGTTCATGCAGAACCACGACCTCGCGGCGGTGGGACCGATGTCGGGCACCATCTCGCCCTCGATGCCGGTGTTCGTGGTTAAAAACACCAACCGCGGCAACCTGGCCTACACCAATTTTTCCGAGGGCATAGGCAAGGTGCTGCGCTTTGGCGCATACAGCCAGGAGGTTATAGACCGGCTGAAGTGGATGGAGCGCGTGCTGGCACCGGCGCTCAAGGCCGCGGTCAAGGAAACCGAAGCGGGTGTCGACCTCAAGTCCATCCAGGCGCAGGCCTTGCTGATGGGCGACGAAGTGCACAGCCGCAACGTCGCCGCGACGGCGCTCTTTCACATGGCCATAGGCGGGGCGCTCGCCGGCAGCGCCGCCATCGAGCGCGCGCAGGCGCGCGAGGTTCTCGACTTTATCGCCCGCACGTCGCAGGTCTTTTTGAATCTGTCTATGGTGGCGAGCAAGGCCATCATGGATGCAACCCACGGTGTCGAGGGCTCGTCCATCGTGACGGCCATCGCGCGCAACGGTGTCACCACCGCCATTCGCGTCAGCGGCCTGGGCAAGCAATGGTTCGAGGCGCCCTCGGACACGCCGCAAGGCCTGTTCTTCCCCGGCT
>CAMDRY010000480.1 GCA_945906975.1 Bordetella parapertussis
TGCACAATCGGCTCGGGCGTGCCCGCGGGGGCGAATGCGCCCAGCCAGAAGTCCATCGCGAGTTCGGGTATGTTCAGTTCTTCCGCCAGCGTCGGGATGTTGGGCAGGGCTGGTGAGCGCTGCGCCGCGAGTTGCGAGATATAACGGAATTTCCCCGCCTGCACATGAGGACGCGAGGTGAGAATGTCGGCCATTACCATGTCCACCTGGCCGCCGAGCATGGCGACCAGAGCGGGGCCGGTTCCGCTGAATGGTATGTGGGTGACGCTGATGCCCGTCCTGCTGGCGAGCAGTTCCATCGCAAGATGGCCGACCGAGCCGATGCCCTGCGAGCCGTAGTTGAGCTTGCCCGGATTGCGCTTCGCGTATTCGACCATTTCGCGTGCGGACAAAGCCGGCAGTTCTGCACGAACCACCACCGGCGTGGCGCCGCTCTGGGTAAGGGCGATCGGGGTGAACGCCTTCCTGGAATCGTAGGCGAGCGGTTGCTGGAGTTGCGGCGCGATGATGATGGTGCTCATTGACCCGTACATCAGGGTGTAGCCGTCGGCCGGACGGCTCGCGAGATAGCGCCCCGCGACCGAACCACCTGCGCCCGGCTTGTTCTCCACCACGACCGGCTGGCCGAGCCGGGTGCGCAGATGCTCGGCGATCAGCCGGGCGAATATGTCGGTTTGTCCACCCGGTCCGGTGGGCACGACGATGGTTAGGTAACGGTTCGGAAACGGCGCGTCCGTACCCTGGGCGATGGCGGCTCCGCAAAACGCGAGGGGCAATGCGAGCAGCAGCCCGATTCGTGCGAGCTTCGCGAGTGTAGTCTGTGGATTTTTCCTGTGCATGTCTTGTCCTCTCTCTAGTTGGAAAGGTATGTAACGTCCCGCGGGGGCGGTATTTTCCGTCTTCCCGATTTCCGCTTGGGTACGATTCCGTTGCCAATAGCCGACAATGCCACCCGCGGTCAATTTCGGTCAAGGAAAACCCATGACGTGGCGCTGATTTGCGCGCAGGGGCGAAGCGCCTTCCCAAGTGAAGCCGGAGGATATGCTGAAGCTGCGCGCTAACAGGGCAGCCCGAACGGGCGCGGGTGAAAAAGGCGGGGTGTTCGCAAGCCATCGCCCCGTGGTCGGGGTAAAATGCGTGCTCGGGGTTGCCGGGGCAGCCGTTTCCTGGCAGTCGTCTACTTGATGTGTCACCCTCCCCCGTACCCCGACCGTCGGCGCTTTGGGTTCCGGCCAGAATTTTCAGTCACCAATTTTTTGTCACAACCTTCAGGAGTAATTGATATGCAATCTCGCAGACAGTTCATGTTCAAGATCGTCCCAGCCATTGCCCTTGGCGGTTTGGTTGCGCGCGAAGCCTTTGCCCAGGCCAAAGTCGCCGAATCTGACCCGCAAGCCGCAGCCCTTGGCTACAAGGAGGATGCTGGCAAGGTCGATAAAGCCAAGTTCCCCAAATTCGCAGCCGGCCAGAATTGCGCCAACTGCGCGCTCTATCAGGGCAAGGCGTCCGATGCCTATGCCAATTGCGCCATTTTCCCGGGCAAGCAGGTCGCTGGCAAAGGCTGGTGCAGTGCCTACGCCAAGAAGGGCTGATTCAGGTTTGATTTCGGCCTGAATTTCGGCGATGGATGCCGGCGCATCGCGCTGGTGAAAAAGAGGCGCAGTGATGCGCCTCTTTTTTTTACCGGAATTTTGCCGTGGCGGCCCGGAAGGCGGGACGCCCCCTATAATCGCGCATCCGCCAACCAAGCCGCCGCCCCATGAGCACCGTCAGTTACCCGGTCGAACTTACCCCGCCCGACATCAGCCCCTACCGCCAGGGCCACAGCGGCATCGATTACGTCACCACCTTCGACAGCGGCAAGCCCGGGCCGCATGCGCTGGTTTGTGCGCTGACGCATGGCAACGAGTTGTGCGGGGCCATCGCGCTCGATTTCCTGTTCAGGCAAAAGCTGCGGCCGGTGCGCGGGCGCCTGACTCTGGCTTTTAACAACGTTGCCGCGTACGAGCGTTTTGACGCCGCCCGGCCAGGCGCCTCGCGCTTTGTCGATGAGGATTTCAACCGTGTATGGGCTGCCGATGCGCTGGACGGACCCCGCGATAGCAGCGAACTGCGGCGTGCCCGTGCGCTGCGCGACCTGGTCGGGAGCGTCGACTACTTGTACGATATTCATTCGATGCAGCACAAAACGCCGGCGCTGATGATTTGCGGCATGACGCAAAAGGCGCGCACGCTGGCGCTGGCCATGGGCGCGCCGGCCTGGCTGGTTTGTGATGCCGGTCATGCCGCGGGGCTGCGCATGCGCGACCACGGCGCCTTCGCAGATGAGGCGAGCCCGAAAAATGCCCTGCTGATCGAATGCGGCCAGCACTGGGAGGCGGCGAGCGCCAAAGTGGCCATAGACACGACGCTGCGCTTTTTGCTCCATTTGCGTTTGATTGATCGCGACTTCGCCGAACCGCATCTGCATACGGCGGCGGCGATGCAGCCGCAAACCGTGGTCGAGGTGACCGAGGCTGTGACCATTGCCACCGACGCGTTCCGCTTTGTGCAGCCCTGGACCGGCATGGAGATCCTGCCCCATGCGGGCAGTCTGCTCGCTTACGACGGTGAGGCCGAAGTGCGTACGCCTTATGAGCGCTGCGTGCTGATCATGCCGGCCATGCGTCCGCGCAAGGGGCAGACCGCAGTGCGCCTCGGTCGCATCGTCGCTTGAAGCGTTTGAACGCCATCGGGCGGAACATCTGGAAACGCCCGTCTGGTGCGGCTTTCCAGATGTCCGCCTGGTTGCAAGAAATGTCGAGAGCCCCTTGACGTTACTCAAGCCGACGTGAAGCAAGCCGCCAAATATTTTCGCGGTGAGGCCGAACTCGCAGCCCGTCGTGCCGGCCTGCCGCAACCGGATTTTCCGCCCGACCTGCCGGTCAGCGCGCGACGCGAGGACATTGCCCGTGCTATCAGCGAGCACCAGGTGGTCATCGTCTGCGGGGAAACCGGCTCGGGCAAGA